>NZ_JBSFWT010000020.1:13008-103750 GCF_053594975.1 Streptomyces sp. NPDC002537 | reverse complement strand
GGGCGGGGCTGGGGAACAAAGCGCCCACCGGCCCGCAGCCGGGCGGGGGTCGCGGGGCGGAGCCCCGGCCGCGGCGGAGCCGCGCATCGGATGCAGCGGGAAGGGGCGGGGCTGGGGAAAAAGCCCGCCGCAGGCGCGAACCGGCCCGCGGCCGAGCACAGACGGAGCCGCGCAGCGAAGTGGTCAACTACGCCGCGTCAAAAGCCAAGGCTCGACCACGCCGAGCCCCCGCACCGGCCGCTGCCACATCGGCTGGAGAGCGAAGCGGTACTGGGACTCCGTCTCCGGCCCCACCTCCGCCTCGGACTTCGGCGCGTCCCCGCTCCGTGCCAGTTCCTCCGCGAACGCCCCGTCCACCAGGACCGCGTCCTTCGGCGCTATCGACGTCAGCCGGGACGCCAGGTTCACGGTGGTGCCGAAGACGTCGCCCATGCGCGTCGTGACCGTGCCGAAGGCGATGCCGACGCGCAGCTCCGGCATCGTCTCGTCGTGGGTCATGGTCTCGATCAGCCGCAGGCCGATCTCGGCGGCGGTGCCCGCGTCGTCGGCCGCGTACAGCACCTCGTCGCCGAGGGTCTTGATCAGGCGGCCGCCGTGCGCCGCCACCAGGTCCGCGGCGGTGGTCTCGAAGGCCTCGACCAGTTCGCCGAGTTCCTCCTCCTCCAGGCGGCGCGTCAGGCGGGTGAAGCCCACGAGGTCGGCGAAGCCGACGGCCAGCCGCCGGTCGACCATCTCCGCGTCGTCCTGCGCCTGGACGACGCGGCCGGTGGCGGCGGCGAGCTGCCGCCGCCAGACGTAGACGAGGAACTCCTCCAGCTCCGGCAGCAGCAGCTCGACCAGCGGATAGGTGATCTCCGTCCGGGTCATGCCCGGTTCCTGAGGCTCGGTCAGCCCCTCCAGGAAGGAGTCGATCTGCCAGTCGGCGAGCCGGGCCGTGGTCTGCCCGGTGGACCGGGCGACCTGCACCGCCATGGGCTCGCTGAGCAGTCCGGCCTCGACCAGACCGGCGAGCCGCCGCAGTGCCAGGACGTCCGCCTCGGTCAGCGCGCGGGCCTGGCCGATGTCGGCGAAGCCCATGGCGCGCCAGAAGCGGGCGGCCAGGTCCATGGAGACCCCGGCCGCGCGCGCCGCCTGGAAGGGGGTGTAGCGCCGCTCGGCGCCGAGGATCAGCGACTCCAGCCGCAGGGCGATGGGGTCGCCGCCCTCGTCGCCGTAGTCGTCGACGCCCTTGGCGGCCCCGTTCCCCGCGCCGCTCTCCGTACCGTCCGTACCGTTCCCCGCGCCGACCTCGTCGGCGCGGCCCTCGGCCCCGCCGGCGTTCGCACGCGCGGTGCCGTTCTCCCCCGCGGCCTCAACGGCACGGGAGGTCCCCCTACCGTCGGCGGTCACCGCCCGCCCCCTGTCCGATCCGTGCGCACTGCCCTGCCGATCACTGCTCGCTTAGGTTCCGGGCACAACGATACGACAGGTGTGCCGTAGCTCACTCTTCCGACGGGGCGGGCCTCAGATGAACGATGTCGCCCGCGCCCACCGGCCGCTGCACTCCCTCGCCCGTCGCCAGCACCAGCCGGCCGTCCCCGTCCACGGCCACAGCCTCCCCGACCAGCTCGTGCCCGCCGGGCAGTTCGGCCCGGACGGTCCGGCCGAGCGTGGCGCAGCCCGCCGCGTACGCCTCCATGAGGCGGCACGCGCCGGGATCGCCCCCGGCGCGCCGCCACTCGCCGTACCACTCCTCCAGGGAGCGGAGCACGGCCCGCAGCAGTGGATCGCGGTCCACGGCCTGCGCCCCGGCCAGGGCCAGCGAGCCCGCGGTGGGGACGGGGAGTTCGTCGGCGCGCAGCGACACGTTCAGGCCGATGCCCACGACAACGCTGTCACCGGTGCGTTCGGCGAGGATGCCGCCGGTCTTCCGCTCCGCGCCGTCGACGGTGACCAGCAGGTCGTTGGGCCACTTCAGGGCCGTGTCGACGCCGGCGGCGCGGGAGAGCGCGGCGGCCGTGGCCACGCCGGTGAGCAGCGGCAGCCAGCCCCAGCGCTCGGCGGGCACGTCCGGGCCGGGGGTGAGGAGCACGGAGAGGAAGAGCCCGGAGCGCGGCGGCGCCGACCAGGTGCGGTCCAGCCGTCCGCGACCGGCCGACTGCTCCTCGGCGATCAGTACCGCGCCCTCCGTCGCGGTGCCGGACGCGGCGGCGGCGACCAGGTCCGAGTTGGTGGAGCCGGTGCGGGCGACCACGTCGAGGGAGGTCCACAGCCCGTCGGGGCGCAGCAGCCCGCGGCGGAGGGCGGTGGTGTTGAGGGGGGGACGGTCGAGGTCGGACCAGCGGTTGCCCGAGGAGTCGGAGGGTGTCATGGGAGCCACCATAGGAGGCGTCGGCACCGGGACGGGTGTGGCCAACGACGCACCGCCGCAGCGCATCCGCGCGGATACGCTACGAACCGGTAGCCCAGTCAGCCCACCCTCTGGACGAGCAGGAGCCGCATCCCGATGTCCGAGCCAGACACCACCCGTGGATCCGACGCCATCGACATCCACACCACCGCGGGCAAGCTCGCGGACCTCCAGCGCCGGATCGAGGAGGCGACCCACGCAGGCTCCGCGCGGGCGGTGGAGAAGCAGCACGCGAAGGGCAAGTTGACGGCCCGTGAGCGCATCGAACTGCTGCTGGACGAGGGTTCCTTCGTGGAGCTGGACGAGTTCGCCCGGCACCGCTCGACCAACTTCGGCATCGAGAGGAACCGGCCGTACGGGGACGGTGTCGTCACCGGCTACGGCACGGTCGACGGCCGGACGATCTGCGTCTATTCACAGGACTTCACGATTTTCGGCGGCTCGCTGGGCGAGGTCTACGGCGAGAAGATCGTCAAGGTCATGGACTTCGCACTGAAGAACGGCTGTCCGGTCGTCGGCATCAACGACGGTGGCGGCGCCCGCATTCAGGAGGGCGTGGTCGCGCTCGGGCTGTTCGCCGAGATCTTCCGCCGCAATGTGCACGCCTCCGGGGTGGTCCCGCAGATCTCCCTGATCGTCGGCCCCTGCGCGGGCGGTGCGGTCTACTCCCCCGCCATCACCGACTTCACGGTGATGGTCGATCAGACCTCGCACATGTTCATCACCGGCCCCGACGTCATCAAGACCGTCACCGGTGAGGACGTCGGCTTCGAGGAACTGGGCGGCGCCCGTACGCACAACACCACCTCGGGCGTGGCGCACCACATGGCGGGCGACGAGAAGGACGCCATCGAGTACGTCAAGGCGCTGCTGTCCTACCTGCCCTCCAACAACCTCTCGGAGCCGCCCGCCTTCCCCGAGGAGGCGGACCTCGCGGTGTCGGGCGCGGACCGCGAACTCGACGCGCTGATCCCGGACTCCGCGAACCAGCCGTACGACATGCACACCGCCATCGAGCACGTGCTGGACGACGGCGAGTTCCTGGAGACCCAGGCCCTGTTCGCGCCGAACATGGTCACGGGCTTCGGCCGGGTCGAGGGCCATCCGGTCGGGGTGGTCGCCAACCAGCCGCTGCAGTTCGCGGGCTGCCTGGACATCAACGCGAGCGAGAAGGCGGCCCGGTTCGTCCGGACCTGCGACGCGTTCAACGTCCCGGTGCTGACCTTCGTGGACGTGCCCGGCTTCCTCCCGGGCACCGACCAGGAGTACAACGGCATCATCCGGCGCGGCGCCAAGCTGATCTACGCGTACGCCGAGGCGACGGTGCCGCTGATCACGGTGATCACCCGCAAGGCGTTCGGCGGCGCGTACGACGTGATGGGCTCCAAGCACCTCGGCGCGGACCTCAACCTCGCCTGGCCCACCGCGCAGATCGCGGTCATGGGCGCGCAGGGCGCGGTCAACATCCTGCACCGGCGGACGCTCGCGGCGGCGGAGACGCCCGAGGAGCAGGAGGAGCTGCGCGCCGGGCTCATCGCGGACTACGAGGACGCGCTGCTCAACCCGTACACGGCCGCCGAGCGCGGCTACGTCGACGCGGTGATCATGCCGCACGAGACGCGCGCCCACATCGTGCGCGGCCTGCGGGCCCTGCGCGACAAGCGCGAGGCGCTGCCGCCGAAGAAGCACGGCAACATCCCGCTGTAGATCCCGCGCCGCCGAGGAGCTGACCATGATCAAGGTCGTACGGGGCAATCCGACACCCGAGGAGCTGGCCGCCGCCCTGGCGGTGGTCCAGGCCCGCGCGGCGGCACGGGCGGCCGCCGCGCCGGAGGGCACCGCCCGCACCGAGTGGGCCGACCCGGCCCGCCGCGTCGCCGCCCGGCGCACGTCCCGGCCGGGCCCGCGGGCCTGGCGGACCTCGTACTGGCCGGCCTGACCGGGCCTTGCCCGAGCGCCTGAGTACGCGTACTCAGGCGCTGCGGCGGGTCCGGCCACAGCATGGGAGCCATGCTGTGGTCAGACCCGCCCGAAGAGCCGCCCGAGGAGCTGCGCGAGGCCCAGGCGATGCTCCGCCGGGCGGGCCTCGTGCTGGCCATCGGTGTGGTGGCGCTGTTCCTCCTGCTCGGGGTGAACCTCTGACACACCCGCCTGACGTGCTCGCCTGACACACCCGTCACTCGCGTCACTCGTGCAACCAAATTCCCGGCATTCACGTCATCACCTGTGAAATGCCGCGAATCCGGGAGTGCGTCAGCTCATGAACAAACCCGTGCGTCACGTGTCCGTCTTCGTCGGCGTGCTCGTGCTCGCCCTCATGGCCCAGGCCACGTGGGTGCAGTTCGTCCGCAACAAGGAGTTGTCGGAGAACGAGCACAACCGGCGGGTGAGGATCGACACCTTCGCCCAGCCCCGCGGCAACATCATCGTCGGCGGCAAGTCGATAACGGGGTCCGTGGAGACCACGGGCAGCGACTTCAGGTACAAGCGCGTCTACACGGACGGGCCGCTGTACGCCCCCGTCACCGGCTACTCCTCGCAGATCTACCAGAGCTCGCAGCTGGAGAGCCTCAACGACAAGCTGCTGAGCGGCCGGGACGACAAGCTCCTCTTCCAGCACACCACCGACATGCTCACCGGCAAGAAGCCGCGCGGCGGCGACGTGGTCACCACCATCGACCCGAAGGCACAGAAGGCCGCCTACGAGGGCCTCGGCAAGTACAAGGGCGCCGTCGTGGCACTCGACCCGCGCACCGGCAAGGTGCTGGCCCTCGCCTCGACGCCCTCGTACGACCCGTCGGTCTTCGCCGGCGACCGGACCAAGGACGGGGACGCCTGGAAGAAGCTGGAGGCCGACAAGGACAAGCCGCTGCTGAACCGGGCGCTCAAGGACCGCTACCCGCCGGGCTCCACCTTCAAGATCCTCACCGCGGCGGCGGCCCTCGAACACGGCGTGGTCACGGACATCAACGCCAAGGGCGACGCCCCCACCCCGTACAAGCTCCCCCTCACCACCACCTACGTCCGCAACGACGTACAGACCCCGGACTGCGACAAGGGCTCCCTCAAGTCCGGTCTGCAGTGGTCGTGCAACAACGTCTTCCTCGACCTGGCCGACAAGCTGGGCGTGGACAAGATGCGCGAGACCGCGGAGAACTTCGGCTTCAACAACCCCAAGGTGGACATCCCCGTCCGCGCGGTGGAGAGCATCTACCCCAAGAAGCTCGACCGGCCGCAGACCGCGCTGACCGGCATGGGCCAGGGCAGCCTCGACAGCACCCCGCTGCAGATCGCGATGATGACCGCCGGGCTCGCCAACGACGGCAAGCTGATGAAGCCCTACATGGTGGAGGAGCTGCGCGGCCCCGACCTGACCGTGCTGGAGAAGCACAAGCCCGAGCTGATGAAGCAGGCCGTCTCCGCCGACACGGCGAAGAAGGTGCAGACGATGATGGAGAACACCGCCGAGAACGGCACCGGCAAGAAGGCCCTGATCGACGGCGTCACGGTCGGCGCGAAGACCGGCACGGCCCAGCACGGCGTCAACAACGAGAAGCTGCCGTACGCCTGGTTCGTCTCCTACGCCAAGCAGGGCGACGGCTCGCCGGTCGCGGTCGCCGTCTTCATCGACCCCGAGGGCTCGGGCATCGACCGCGACGAGATCTCCGGCGGCGGCCTCGCGGGCCCCATCGCCAAGAAGGTCATGGAAGCGGTGATCGACAAGTAGCGGGGCGGGCGTTGTCTACGATGGCGGGATGACCGCTCAGCGCCGCCTCGTCCTCGCCTCCCAGTCCCCCGCCCGCCTCGGGCTGCTCCGCGGCGCGGGGTTCGCACCCGAAGTGATCGTCAGCGGGGTGGACGAGGACGCGCTCACCGCCCCGACGCCCGGCGAGCTCGCCCGGGTCCTCGCCGAGGCCAAGGCGGCGGCCGTGGCCGCGCGGCCGGAGGCGGCGGGGGCACTGGTCGTGGGCTGCGACTCGGTGCTGGAACTGGACGGGCAGGCCCTCGGCAAGCCGGCGGACGCCGAGGAGGCCACCGCCCGCTGGAAGACGATGCGCGGCCGGTCCGGGGAGCTCCGGACCGGCCACTGCGTGATCGACACGACAACCGGCCGCCGCGTGTCCGCGACCGCCTCCACGACGGTGCGGTTCGGCGAGCCCGACGACGCCGAGATCGCCGCGTACGTGGCCTCCGGCGAGCCGCTGCACGTCGCGGGTGCCTTCACCCTCGACGGCCGGTCCGCGCCCTTCGTCGAGGGCATCGACGGCGACCACGGCAACGTCATCGGCCTGTCGCTCCCCCTGCTCCGCACGCTCCTCGCCGAGCTGGGGATCGCGGTCACCGACCTGTGGGTGTGACGGCTACATCGGCAGCAGGCTGGTGACGGGGCGGACGAGGCCCAGCACCGGGTCGAGCGCCTCGAAAGCCTTGGCCGCCTGGCCGAGCTGGTTGGTCTGCTTCAGTCCGTTGTCGATCTGCTTGGTGGCGCCGGGGTAGATGCTCATGTCCTGGTTGCCCTTGGGCGGGTCCACGGGTGGGGACATGTGCGGCGGGGCGAAGACGTCCCCGGCGCTCGCGACGGGGTGTGGCATGGGCGCCGCGGAGGCGGCGGCTGCGGTCATGGTCAGGGCGGCGCCGGTAAGAGCGGCGGCGGCTGCAATGCGCTTGATCATGCCCAATGAACGAGGTCGGG
Source organism: Streptomyces sp. NPDC002537 (assembly GCF_053594975.1). Lineage (NCBI taxonomy): Bacteria > Bacillati > Actinomycetota > Actinomycetes > Kitasatosporales > Streptomycetaceae > Streptomyces > Streptomyces sp. NPDC002537. The sequence goes on along the minus strand of NZ_JBSFWT010000020.1, from coordinate 96,668 downwards.
GCACGTCGGTCACCATCCCTTGCGCCACTCGGGGGCATGCCCCGGAAATGCGCGGACCGCGCCCGGCGGAACAACCCTTCACCCTGAAGTGGGTTACCCCGCCGCACGGTTGACGGTCGGGCGTGCCCCGGAACGGCGTTTGTTCGGTTTCCTGGTCCGCGCCCCGGCGCATATTCGGGTTAGCCGATCCCAAGGAGCGCCAGCCATGCCGAAGATCCTCATCACGACCGGCGACGCAGCCGAGGACCTCGAGGTCATGTACCCGTACCAGCGGCTGCTGGAGGAGGGGTACGACGTCGACATCGCCGCGCCGACCGTGAAGAAGCTCCAGTTCGTGGTGCACGACTTCGTGACGGACTTCGACACCTACACCGAGAAGCCCGGCCACACCTGGCCCGCCGACATCGCCCTGGCGCAGGTGCACCCCGCGGACTACGCGGCCCTGGTCATCCCGGGCGGCCGGGCACCCGAGTTCCTGCGGATGGACCCGGACTTCCAGCGGATCATCACGTCCTTCTTCGCCGCGGACAAGCCGGTCGCGCACATCTGCCACGCGGTCGTCGCCCTCGCCCCGCTGGGCGTGCTCCAGGGCCGCAGGACCGCGGCGTGGCCCGCGTGCGCGCCCGACGTACGCCTGGCGGGCGGGACGTTCGTGGACGCGGAGGCGGTCGTGGACGGCAACATGGTGTCGGCGCGGGCGTGGAACGACCACCCGGCGTGGATGCGGGCGTTCGTCGACCTGCTGCGCGAGCGGGTCCCGCTCAAGGGCTGAGCCGGGGCCCCGCCCGGGGGCTGTGCCAAGCTGGAGGGTCCGCCCGGCACCGCCGCACCGCCCCCGAAGGAGCCCGCCGTCATGCCCCAGTCCGTGGACCGCGCCCTCGACGTCCTCGACGCCGTGGCGGGCTCCGCCGGGCCCGTGACCGCCAAGGCCCTCGCCCGCGCGACCGGCTGCGGGCTGTCCACGGTCTACGAGCTGCTGGGCGCCCTCACGGCCCGGGGCCATGTCGTACGGACCGCCGGCGGCTACACCCTGGGCTACCGCGTACCGTCCCTGCACCGCGCGTTCCAGCGCCAGATGCGGCTGGACGACGAGGTGCACGGGCTGCTGCTCACGGCCCGGCGGGCGGCGGGCGCGGACACCTACTTCAGCACCTACCGGGACGGGGACATCGCCGTCCTCGCCGGAACCTCCGCTTCCGTGCCGACCGGTGGCTTCACCGTCGGGCAGGACGCCGACGGGCACGCCACCGCCCACGGCAAGGTGCTGCTCTCCGCCCTCCCCCGGGCCGCCCGCGCGCGCTACCTCGCCGCGACCGGTATGCGGGCCCTCACGCCCCGCACCGTCACCTCGCCGGAACTGCTGGACCGACAGCTGCGCCGGGTGCGACGGGAGGGCATCGCGGTGGAGATCGAGGAGTGCGCGCCGGGAGTGGCGTGCCTGGCCGTGCCGGTGCCGGTCGCGGACGGCGGTCCGGTCACGGCCGTCTCCGCGGCGCTGCCGCTGGCGGAGTTCCACGAGCGCAAGGGGCAACTCGCCGGGACGCTGCGCCAGGTGGCGGCGGAGGCCGGGAGGCTGGCTGCCCGTCAGTACGCCGTGGACGCTCCGGCGCACTGATGCGGACCCCGGCGCTCCGCCGGTGCTCCGCTCGGGCGGGTGGTTACCCCCGAGTAGAGGCGGCGCGGGCGCTACCGATGGGTACACCGGAGACAGGGGGCACAAGAGGAGGGGAGCAGTCCGCCCGGTCGTCCACGTCGGCAGTCCGGCGACCGCGCAAACTTTGTGTCACCCCTTCGTAGGGACTCCACAAAGAAAGCGCGCCGAAGATCGGGAACATTGATCGAGACCTTGCCCACAGAGCGCACCCGTCCTCGGTCACGGAACCCGGCGTACGGTGGGAGAACTGGGATTTCCCGGCCTCGCCCGGACGGTCTTTCACGCTCCGTGTGGGCAAGCTCACCCCGGGAGTCGGGTCGGCATGGAGTGTTGCCTGTACCTAAACTCACCTTGTTTCAAGGAGGGAGTCATCGTGCGCAAGGTGCTCATCGCCAACCGTGGCGAAATCGCTGTCCGCGTCGCTCGTGCATGCCGGGACGCCGGGATCGGGAGTGTGGCGGTCTACGCCGACCCGGACCGTGACGCATTGCACGTCCGCGTAGCCGACGAGGCATACGCGCTGGGCGGTGACACCCCGGCGACGAGCTACCTCGACGTGGCCAAGGTGCTTGCCGCAGCGGCGGAGTCGGGGGCGGACGCCGTCCACCCGGGGTACGGCTTCCTGTCCGAGAACGCCGAGTTCGCGCAGGCCGTCCTCGACGCCGGGCTGATCTGGATCGGCCCGCCGCCGCAGGCCATCCGCGACCTCGGCGACAAGGTGGCGGCCCGTCATATCGCCCAGCGCGCCGGTGCGCCGCTGGTCGCGGGCACCCCCGACCCGGTCTCCGGCGCCGCGGAGGTCGTGGCCTTCGCCGAGGAGCACGGCCTGCCGATCGCCATCAAGGCCGCCTTCGGCGGTGGCGGCCGCGGTCTGAAGGTCGCCCGCACCCTCGAAGAGGTCCCGGAGCTCTACGACTCCGCGGTCCGCGAGGCCGTGGCCGCGTTCGGCCGCGGCGAGTGCTTCGTCGAGCGCTACCTGGACCGGCCCCGCCACGTCGAGACCCAGTGCCTGGCCGACAAGCACGGCAACGTGGTCGTGGTCTCCACCCGTGACTGCTCCCTCCAGCGCCGCCACCAGAAGCTGGTCGAGGAGGCCCCGGCGCCGTTCCTGTCCGAGGAGCAGAACGCCGAGCTCTACCGCGCCTCCAAGGCCATCCTGCGCGAGGCCGGTTACGAGGGCGCGGGCACCTGCGAGTTCCTCGTCGGCCAGGACGGCACGATCTCCTTCCTGGAGGTCAACACCCGGCTCCAGGTCGAGCACCCGGTCACCGAAGAGGTCACCGGCATCGACCTGGTGCGCGAGATGTTCCGCATCGCCGACGGCGAGGAACTCGGCTACGACGACCCGCAGCTGCGCGGCCACTCCTTCGAGTTCCGCATCAACGGCGAGGACCCGGGCCGCAACTTCCTGCCCGCGCCCGGCACCGTCACCCGCTTCGACGCGCCCTCCGGCCCCGGCGTCCGCCTGGACGCGGGCGTGGAGTCCGGCTCGGTGATCGGCCCGGCCTGGGACTCCCTGCTGGCCAAGCTGATCGTCACCGGCGCCACCCGTGAGCAGGCCCTGCAGCGCGCGGCCCGCGCGCTGGGCGAGTTCACGGTCGAGGGCATGGCCACCGCCATCCCCTTCCACCGGGCCGTCGTCACCGACCCCGCCTTCACCTCGGACCCGTTCCGCGTGCACACCCGCTGGATCGAGACCGAGTTCGTCAACGAGATCCAGCCCTTCGCGGGCGCGGTCACCGAGGACGAGGAGGAGGCCGCGGGCCGCGAGACCGTCGTGGTCGAGGTCGGCGGCAAGCGCCTGGAGGTCTCCCTCCCGTCCTCGCTGGGCATGACGATCGCCCGCACCGCCGCGGCCGGCGGCGCCAAGCCCAAGCGGCGCGCGACGAAGAAGGCCGGGTCCGCCGCCTCGGGTGACGCCCTGACGTCCCCGATGCAGGGCACGATCGTCAAGGTCGCCGTCGAGGAGGGCCAGGAGGTCGCCGAGGGCGAGCTCATCGTGGTCCTGGAGGCGATGAAGATGGAGCAGCCCCTGAACGCCCACAAGGCGGGCACCGTCAAGGGCATCAACGCCGAGGTCGGCGCCTCGGTCTCGTCCGGCGCCACCATCTGCGAGATCAAGGACTGACGTCCCGCAGCGAAGCCTTCGGGCCCGGCCGTGCACACGGCCGGGCCCGAAGGCGTTCCCGGGGCCGCGCGGCCGCACCCGCGTACGCGGGGCTACCCGAACGGCGGAACCCCACGGGGGTGCCAGTGGCATTCTTTACGGGCGGGGAGTCACAGGGAGGATCGGCGGCAATGACCACGGAGACCACACAGGCGTCACCACGGCCCATGCGCGCGGACGCGCGGCGGAACTACGAGCGGCTGCTCGCGGAGGCCCGCACCGCCTTCACCGCACACGGCACGGACGCCTCCCTGGAAGACATCGCCCGGCGCGCGGGCGTCGGCATCGGGACGCTCTACCGGCATTTCCCCAACCGCACGGCCCTGATGAGCGCCGTCTTCCAGGGCGAGGTCGACGGGCTGCTCACCCGCTCCCGGGAGTTGCTGGCCTCGCCCGAGCCCTGCCGGGCGCTGGTGGACTGGCTGCGCGCCATCGTGGCGCACGCCAGCACCTACCGGGGGCTGTCGCGCGCCCTGATGGCCGCGCAGAGCGACGAGGCGTCCGCGCTGTCGCGGTGCAGCCTGCCCATGCGGGAGGCGGGCAGCGAACTGCTCGCCCGCGCCCAGGGCGCCGGGGCCGTCCGGGCGGACGTGGGCATCGTCGATCTGATGCAGCTGACCAACGCGATCTCCCTGGCCGTGGAGCAGTCCCCGGACGACCCCGGTCTCGCCGACCGGCTCCTGATGCTGACGCTCACCGGTCTGCGGGCGCCCTCCGGCGCCGGTCGGGACTGCCCCGGCGCCTGAGGACACACCGCGTCAGCGCCGCCTGGGCGCCAGGTCCGCCACCCGCGCCGTCCCCTGGTCGCCCAGGGAGACCGCGCTGCGGAGCTGGGGCCCCGGCGGACCCCCCTGCCCCGGCCCGGACGGCTGGCCCGGACCCAGCGGATGCGTGCGCCGCTGGCCCGGCAGCGGGACGTCGCGGCGACGGGACGGCGGCACCGCCTCGCCCCCGCCGGGGACGCCCGACGGTCCCGAGCCCGACCCCGCGCCGGGCCCGGCGACCGAGATGTGGACGCCCTGGTCTGCGAGCGCCTGGAGCTCCGTGGCGGCCCGGTCGTCGTGCGCCGGGGGCTCGTCCGTGACCAGCCGCGTGATCACGTCCGTGGGCACCGTCTGGAACATGGTGTCGGTGCCCAGCTTCGTATGGTCCGCCAGCACCACCACCTCCGCCGCGGCCTGCACCAGCGCCCGGTCCACGCTCGCGGAGAGCATGTTGGACGTGGACAGGCCGCGCTCGGCGGTCAGCCCGCTCCCCGACAGGAACGCTCTCGACACCCGCAGCCCGTGCAGCGACTGCTCCGCCCCGCTGCCGACCAGGGCGTAGTTGGAACCGCGCAGCGTGCCGCCGGTCATCACGACCTCGACCCGGTTGGCATGCGCCAGTGCCTGCGCGACGAGCAGGGAGTTGGTGACCACGGTCAGACCCGGCACACGCGCGAGCCGACGGGCCAGCTCCTGCGTGGTCGTGCCGGCACCGACGACGACCGCCTCGCCCTCCTCGACGAAGCTCGCCGCCAGGTCGGCGATGGCCGTCTTCTCCGCGGTCGCTAGATGGGATTTCTGCGGGAAGCCGGATTCCCTGGTGAAACCGCCCGGCAGCACCGCACCGCCGTGCCGGCGGTCGAGCAGTCCTTCTGCCTCCAGTGCCCGCACGTCCCGCCGTACGGTCACTTCGGAGGTCTGGACGACGCGGGCGAGCTCACGGAGCGAAACCGCCCCATTTGCCCGCACCATTTCGAGGATCAATTGACGACGTTCTGCAGCGAACACGAAACCGACAGTAACGCCAACGACCATCCGTTTTCAGCAGGTTGCAGCAATTAACGGAAGTTGTCCGCTGCGGAGCGTGAGCCGTGATATAGGGAAGCCCTCGGTCCGTTACGCCTCCCTCCTCACCACCCCTCGCTACCCCTCGCGCTGCGTCTTCCGCGTGTGCAACTGGCGTGCCACCTCGGCGAGCGAGCCGGACAGCGACGGGTAGACGGTGAACGCGTTGGCGATCTGCTCCACGGTCAAGTTGTTGTCGACCGCGATCGAAATGGGGTGAATCAGCTCGCTCGCCCGCGGCGCGACCACGACACCGCCGACCACGATGCCCGTACCCGGGCGGCAGAACATCTTGACGAAGCCGTCCCGAATGCCCTGCATCTTCGCGCGCGGATTGCGCAGCAGCGGCAGCTTCACCATCCGCGCGTCAATCTTTCCGCTGTCGACATCGGCCTGCGTATAACCGACCGTCGCAATCTCCGGATCCGTAAATACGTTCGCGGATACAGCCTTGAGATTGAGCGGTGCCACCGCGTCACCCAGGAAGTGGTACATCGCGATGCGGCCCTGCATCGCCGCGACCGACGCGAGCGCCAGCACACCGGTGCAGTCGCCGGCCGCGTAGACGCCCGGCGCGCTGGTGCGCGAGACCCGGTCCGTCCGGATGTGACCCGACTCCGCCAGCCGGACCCCGGCCTCCTCCAGGCCGATCCCCTCCGTGTTGGGGATCGAGCCGACCGCCATCAGACAGTGCGTACCGGTGATCACCCGGCCGTCGGCCAGCGTCACCTCGACCCGGTCGCCCACGCGCTTCGCGGACTGCGCCCGCGACCGCGCCATCACGTTCATCCCGCGCCGCCGGAAGACGTCCTCCAGCACCGCCGCCGCGTCGGGGTCCTCGCCCGGCAGCACCCGGTCCCGCGAGGAGACCAGCGTCACCCTGGAGCCCAGCGCCTGGTAGGCGCCCGCGAACTCGGCACCCGTGACGCCCGAGCCGACCACGATGAGCTCCTCGGGGAGCTCGTCCAGGTCGTAGACCTGCGTCCAGTTCAGGATCCGCTCGCCGTCCGGCTGCGCGTCCGGGATCTCCCGCGGGTGCGCGCCCGTGGCGATCAGCACCGCGTCCGCGACGAGGGTCTCCTCGGCGCCGTCCGCGGCCCGCACGACCACCTTCCGCGAACCGTCCGGGCCCTGGTGCGGCTCCAGCCGGCCGCGGCCGCGCAGCACGCGCGCGCCGGCCCGGGTGACGGACGCCGTGATGTCGTGCGACTGCGCCAGCGCCAGCCGCTTCACACGCCGGTTGACCTTGCCCAGATCCACCCCCACGACCCGGGCCGTCTGCTCCAGCGGCGGAGTGTCGTCCGCGACGATGATCCCCAGCTCCTCGTACGAGGAGTCGAAGGTCGTCATCACTTCCGCCGTCGCAATGAGCGTCTTCGAGGGCACGCAGTCGGTCAGCACCGACGCCCCGCCCAGACCGTCGCAGTCGACGACGGTCACCTCCGCACCGAGTTGCGCGGCGACGAGCGCCGCTTCATACCCGCCGGGTCCGCCACCGATGATCACGATCCGAGTCACGTACTCCATTGTCCCGCACCCATCAAAGCGACTTCTCCCGGGGCCTCCCCCAGTGGATTCGCATCTCCATCCGTACGTCCATCCGCACGCACATCCCCGCGCGCGTCCCTACGTACCTGCCTACGCGAATCCGTGCGAGGACCGGCAGGAGGTTCCGGACGAACCTCCCTTCGAGACTGCCACCCCAAATGCCGTTCCGCCTCACTCCCGTACTCTCGGAGCCATGTCGCTCTACGCCGCGTACGCCGGCAACCTCGACGCGCGGCTGATGTCCCGCCGCGCACCCCACTCGCCCCTGCGCGGCACGGGCTGGCTCGCCGACTGGCGGCTGACCTTCGGCGGCGAGCAGCTGGGCTGGGAGGGCGCGCTCGCCACCGTCGTCGAGGCGCCGCGCAGCCAGGTCTTCGTCGCGCTCTACGACATCGCCCCGATGGACGAGGACTCGATGGACCGTTGGGAGGGCGTCGGCCTCGACATCTACCGCCGGATGCGGGTCCGCGTGCACACCCTCGACGGCGAGGAACCCGCCTGGGTCTACGTCCTCAACGGATACGAGGGCGGCCTGCCCTCCGCCCGCTATCTGGGTGAGATCGCCGACGCCGCGGAATCCGCCGGGGCGCCCCACGACTATGTGATGGAGCTCCGGAAGCGGCCCTGCTGAGCCTGCCGGGGACGGATCCGGGCGGCCGTGACGGATCCGTCTCGTCACAAGGCACAAAGCAACAATCGGAACACCGTCGCCAGTGACATCTACGCGCGTAGGCGAATAGCGGCTACCCTCGTCCGCGTGAACGCATCAGTTACCCCCCAGACCGACCCGTACGCCGCGGCCGACGCCGCCGCCGCCCGCCTGCGCGAGCTCACGGGCGCCGAGACCCACGACGTCGCCCTGGTCATGGGCTCCGGATGGGTTCCCGCCACCGAAGCCCTCGGCACCCCGGAGATCGAGTTCTCGGTCACCGAGCTCCCGGGCTTCTCCGCCGCCGCCGTCGCCGGCCACGCGGGCACCGTCCGCTCGTACAAGGTCAACGACAAGCGCGTCCTGGTCTTCCTCGGCCGCACGCACTACTACGAGGGCCGCGGCGTCGCCTCCGTCGTCCACGGCGTCCGCACCTCCGTCGCCGCGGGCTGCAAGACCATCGTCCTCACCAACGGCTGCGGCGGCCTCCGCGAGGGCATGCGCCCCGGCCAGCCGGTGCTGATCAGCGACCACATCAACCTCACGGCGACCTCGCCGATCGTCGGCGCGAACTTCGTCGACCTCACCGACCTGTACTCGCCGCGCCTGCGCGCGCTGTGCCAGGAGGTCGACGCCTCCCTCGAAGAGGGCGTCTACGTCCAGTTCCCCGGCCCGCACTACGAGACCCCCGCCGAGATCCGGATGATCCGCACGCTCGGCGCGGACCTCGTCGGCATGTCCACCACCCTCGAGGCGATCGCCGCCCGCGAGGCGGGCGCGGAGGTGCTCGGCATCTCGCTGGTCACCAACCTGGCCGCGGGCATGACGGGCGAGCCGCTGAACCACGAAGAGGTGCTGCAGGCCGGGCGGGACTCCGCCACGGCGATGGGGCGCCTGCTGGCTTCGGTGCTCGACAAGCTGTAACCCGCTGGGGCGGTGCCGCTCCGCTTGGGCGCGGGGCCGTCGGGCCTGGGGTCCGTATCGCGGTGCGGCTCCGTTGGGGCTGTTGGGTGGTCGGGCCGGGGGCGTGTCCTCCGGGCCGGCGGTCCGTACCGCGATGCCATTGCTGTGAGGCGTATTGCGTGCCCTCTTCCGGCACCGCGGTCCGGACCACCACCCTCCGGCCCCACCCCCTCCGCCGTATCCCGGCTGCCCGACCGCCCCGTGATGGCCGTCGGGCGCCGATGGTGGGGTGGTGGCACGGGGAGGCCCCGCCTTGCGGTCTTGGGTTCCGGGTGGAGCGGGTGGGGAAACCCCACCGACGGGCCGTCGGACGCCGACGGCGCGGTCGTGGCAGGAAGAGGCCCCGCCGCCGGTAGGCGGCCCCGGCTCCACGGACCCCACGCCCCATACGGAGTATGAGGCTGAGATTTACCGGCCCGACGTAGGGGCAACGATGCAACACCGGGTTACGGGCCCGCCCGGCAAAGCGCAGCGCCCCGCACCCAGACACTGAACCCCTCCGGAGGAGAAACCGTGGAGCGAGACCTCGTCGCGCGAGCCAAGGCCTGGCTGGCTGAGGACCCCGACCCCGACACCCGTGAAGAGCTCGCGCGGCTCATCGACGCCGGGGACACCGCCGAGCTGACCGTCCGCTTCGGCGGCACGCTCCAGTTCGGTACGGCGGGCCTCCGCGGTGAGCTCGGCGCGGGCCCCATGCGTATGAACCGCGCCGTCGTGATCCGCGCGGCCGCCGGTCTCGCGGCGTACCTCAAGAAGCAGGGCCACACCGGCGGCACCGTCGTCATCGGCTACGACGCCCGCCACAAGAGCGCCGACTTCGCACTGGACACCGCCGCCGTCATGGTCGGCGCCGGGCTGAAGGCCGCGCTGCTCCCGAGGCCGCTGCCCACCCCCGTGCTCGCCTTCGCGATCCGCCACCTCGGCGCGGTCGCGGGCGTCGAGGTGACCGCCAGCCACAACCCGCCGCGCGACAACGGCTACAAGGTCTACCTCGGCGACGGCTCCCAGATCGTTCCCCCGGCCGACGCGGAGATCGCCGCCGAGATCGCCGCCGTCGCGAGCCTGGACGACGTGCCCCGTCCCTCCGCCGGGTGGGAGACCCTCCGCGACACGATCGTGGACGCCTACCTGGAGCGTACGGACGCGGTCCTGACCAACGGCTCCGCCCGGGACGTGCGCGTCGTCTACACGCCCATGCACGGCGTCGGCCGCACCGTCCTGACCGCCGCCTTCGAGCGCGCCGGGTTCCCCGCGCCGACCGTGGTCGCCGCGCAGGCGGAGCCCGACCCGGACTTCCCCACCGTCTCCTTCCCCAACCCGGAGGAGCCGGGCGCGATGGACCTGGCGTTCGCCACGGCCCGCGAGGCGCAGCCGGACATCATCATCGCCAACGACCCGGACGCGGACCGCTGCGCCGTCGCCGTACCGGACCCCGACACCGACGCGGGCTGGCGCATGCTGCGCGGCGACGAGGTCGGCGCGCTGCTGGCCACGCACCTGGTGCACAAGAAGGCGCAGGGCACGTTCGCGACGACGATCGTCTCCTCCTCGCTCCTCTCCCGCATCGCGGCCGCGGCCCCCGGCGCCGACTACGAGGAGACCCTGACCGGCTTCAAGTGGCTGGCCCGCGTGGACGGTCTGCGGTACGCGTACGAGGAGGCGCTGGGCTACTGCGTCGACCCCGAGGGCGTGCGCGACAAGGACGGCATCACCGCGGCCCTGCTGGTCGCCGAGCTGGCCGCCGAGCTCAAGGAGACCGGCCGTACGCTCACGGACCTGCTGGACGACCTCGCGGTCGAGCACGGCCTGCACGCCACGGACCAGCTCTCGGTGCGCGTCGAGGACCTGTCCCTGATCTCCGACGCGATGCGGCGGCTGCGCGTGCAGCCGCCTACCGTCCTGGCCGGGCTGCAGGTGACGTCCGCCGAGGACCTGGCGGAGGGTTCCGCCTCGCTGCCGCCCACGGACGGCCTCCGCTACCAGCTGGCCGGGGACGCGTCCGGCAACGTCTCTGGCGCGCGGGTCATCGTCCGCCCGTCGGGCACGGAGCCGAAGATCAAGTGCTACCTGGAGGTCGTGGTCCCGGTGGCATCGGCGATCGCCCTCGCCGACGCGCGTCTCCGCGCGACGGATGTCCTCGCCTCCCTGAAGCTGGACCTCTCCCGGGCCGCGGGCCTCTAGCCGCTTGCCGCTACCGCGGCGGGGCACCTCGAGCACCGGGGTGCCCCGACACCTGGCCGGTGGGGCCTCCTCCTGCCACCCACCGTCGACGTCCGCGGCCCGTCGGTGGATCTTCCACCCACCCGCTCCACCCGTAACCCAAGGGCGTAAAGGCGGGGCCTCCCCCTGCCACGACCGCGCCGTCGGCGTCCGACGGCCCGTCGGTGGGTTTTCCACCCACCCGTTCCACCCGGAACCCAAGACCGCAAGGCGGGGCCTCCCCCTGCCACCACCCCACCATCGGCGTCCGACGGCCATCACGGATGGTCGGGCAGCCGGGATACGGCGGAGGGGGTGGGGCCGGAGGGTGGTGGTCCGGACCGCGGTGCCGGAAGAGAGCACGCAATACGCCTCACAGCAATGGCACCGCGGTACGGGCCGCCGGCCCGGAGGACACGCCCCCGGCCCGACCACCCAACAGCCCCAACGGAGCCGCACCGCGATACGGACCCCAGGCCCGACGGCCCCGCGCCCAGCGGACCGGCACCCGGCAGAAACCTCAGCCCACAACCCCCAGCACCACCAACAGCACCACCCCCACCACCACCGGCACAATCACCTCAAAAGCCCACCGCACCCCCGGCTCCCCCGAAACATCCGCATGCCGCCCCGCCAACTCCCGGATCTCCTCGATCGCCTGATCCGACGGCGCCTGGACATCGGCACCCGCGTCACTCCCCGAACCCCCCGACCCCCCCGACCGCCGCGCCGCGGCCTTCCGCTTCCGCAGCGACACCGGGATCGCCCAGAGCTGATACTTCGCACCCCCGGCGAAGACCTCGCTGGAGTACCCGGCCCGCACATCCTCGACGCACCCCCACGGCAGAGTGATCGTCCGGAACGGATTGCGCACCAGCAACCGCCGGGCACCGGCGAACACGGCGGGCCGCAGCGTGAAGGCGACGACGAGCGGGACGACGCACAGCAGCACGGCGAGGGCGATCCAGGGCGTCCGTCCGGAGCCCCGGAGGACGGCGTCACCACCCAGCCAGGCGGCGATGAGCAAGAGCATGACGCCGCCACCGATACCGGCGGGCGAGCGGTAGCTGCGGTCGGCGAATTCCTGGTCCGGGCTCGTCATGCCGCCGATTGTGCCCCACGACGCGATCCCCGCCCCGAACACCAGCCCGCACCCCGGCGGCGAGCAACCCAACCCGTACAAGGGGGTGACACGCGCTACGCGCGTAGATATGCTCATCTGGTGACCATGCCCACCACAGTTCCCGCACACGGCAATGACGCCGCGGGGCGGCTGAAGGAGCTGGCGGACGTGACCGCCTCCGACAGCACGCTGCGCCGCTTTCTGCACGGCCTCCCGGGCGTCGACGCGGTCGGGCTGGAGGCCCGCGCCGCCTCGCTCGGCACCCGCTCGATCAAGACCACGGCGAAGGCCTACGCCATCGACCTGGCGATCTCGATGATCGACCTGACGACGCTGGAAGGCGCCGACACCCCGGGCAAGGTCCGGGCGCTCGCCGCCAAGGCCGTCCACCCCGACCCCACCGACCGTACGACGCCGCGGACCGCCGCGGTCTGCGTCTATCCGGACATGGTGGCCACCGCCAAGGCCGCCCTGCAGGGCACGGACGTCAAGGTGGCGTCCGTCGCCACCGCGTTCCCCGCCGGCCGCGCCGCGCTGCCGGTGAAGCTGGCCGACACCCGGGACGCGATCGCGGCCGGGGCGGACGAGATCGACATGGTGATCGACCGCGGGGCGTTCCTCGCCGGCCGTTACATGGATGTCTTCGAGGAGATCCGCACGGTCAAGGCGGAGTGCGGCGACAAGGCCCGCCTGAAGGTCATCTTCGAGACCGGTGAGCTGTCGACGTACGACAACATCCGCCGCGCGTCCTGGATCGGGATGCTCGCGGGCGCGGACTTCATCAAGACGTCGACCGGCAAGGTCGCGGTCAACGCGACCCCGGCCAACACGCTGCTCATGCTCGAAGCGGTGCGCGACTTCCGGGCGCAGACGGGCGTCCAGGTCGGCGTGAAGCCGGCCGGCGGCATCCGCACCACGAAGGACGCGATCAAGTTCCTGGTCCTGGTCAACGAGACCGTGGGCGAGGAGTGGCTGGACAACACCTGGTTCCGCTTCGGTGCGTCCAGCCTGCTGAACGACCTGCTGATGCAGCGGCAGAAGCTGAGCACCGGGCGCTACTCCGGTCCCGACTACGTCACGGTGGACTGATCATGTCTTTCACTTACACGCCGGCCCCCGAGTCGCGGGCGGTCATCGACATCGCCCCGTCCTACGGCCTGTTCATCGACGGCGAGTTCACCGAGGCGTCGGGCGGCAAGGTCTTCAAGACGGTCAGCCCCTCCTCCGAGGAGGTGCTCTCGGAGGTCGCGCAGGGTTCCGCGGAGGACGTGGACCGTGCGGTGAAGGCGGCCCGCAAGGCGTTCGAGAAGTGGTCGGCGCTGCCGGGCTCGGAGCGCGCGAAGTACCTCTTCCGCATCGCCCGGATCATCCAGGAACGCTCGCGCGAGCTGGCCGTCCTGGAGACCCTGGACAACGGCAAGCCGATCAAGGAGACCCGCGACGCGGACCTCCCGCTGGTCGCCGCGCACTTCTTCTACTACGCGGGCTGGGCGGACAAGCTCGACCACGCGGGCTACGGCGCGAACCCCCGCCCGCTGGGCGTCGCGGGCCAGGTCATCCCGTGGAACTTCCCGCTGCTGATGCTGGCGTGGAAGATCGCCCCGGCGCTGGCCACGGGCAACACGGTCGTCCTCAAGCCCGCCGAGACCACCCCCCTCTCGGCGCTGTTCTTCGCGGACATCTGCCGCCAGGCCGGGCTGCCGAAGGGCGTCGTCAACATCGTCACGGGCGACGGCAGCACGGGCGCCGCGCTCGTCGCGCACGAGGACGTGAACAAGGTCGCGTTCACCGGCTCCACGGCGGTCGGCAAGGCCATCGCCCGTACGGTCGCGGGGACGGACAAGAAGCTCACGCTGGAGCTGGGCGGCAAGGGCGCCAACATCGTCTTCGACGACGCGCCGATCGACCAGGCGGTCGAGGGCATCGTCCAGGGCATCTTCTTCAACCAGGGCCAGGTCTGCTGCGCGGGCTCCCGCCTGCTGGTCCAGGAGTCGATCCAGGACGAGCTGATGGACTCCCTCAAGCGCCGTCTGTCGACGCTGCGGCTGGGCGACCCGCTGGACAAGAACACCGACATCGGCGCGATCAACTCCGCCGAGCAGCTGGCCCGGATCACCGAGCTGGCCGACAGCGGCGAGGCGGAGGGCGCCGAGCGCTGGGCGCCGGCCTGCGAACTGCCGTCCGCGGGCTACTGGTTCGCGCCGACGGTGTTCACGAACGTCACCCAGGCCCACCGGATCGCCCGCGAGGAGATCTTCGGCCCGGTGCTGTCGGTGCTGACGTTCCGCACCCCGGGCGAGGCGGTCGCGAAGGCGAACAACTCGCAGTACGGCCTCTCCGCCGGCATCTGGACGGAGAAGGGCTCGCGGATGCTGGCCGTCGCGGGCAAGCTGCGCGCGGGTGTCGTCTGGGCCAACACGTTCAACAAGTTCGACCCGACCTCGCCGTTCGGCGGCTTCAAGGAGTCGGGCTTCGGCCGCGAGGGCGGCCGTCACGGTCTGGAGGCCTACCTCGATGTCTGATCGCCTGGCTGTCTTCAAGACCTACAAGCTGTTCGTCGGGGGCAAGTTCCCCCGGTCCGAGAGCGGGCGGGTGTACGAGGTGACCGACTCCAAGGGCAACTGGCTGGCCAACGCCCCGCTGTCCTCCCGCAAGGACGCCCGGGACGCGGTCGTCGCGGCCCGCAAGGCGGTCGGCGGCTGGTCCGGCGCGACCGCGTACAACCGCGGCCAGGTCCTCTACCGCGTCGCCGAGATGCTGGAGGGCCGCCGCGACCAGTTCGTCGCGGAGGTCGCCGACGCGGAGGGCCTGTCGAAGGCCAAGGCCGCCGCGCAGGTGGACGCCGCGATCGACCGCTGGGTCTGGTACGCGGGCTGGACCGACAAGATCGGCCAGATCACCGGTGCCGCCAACCCGGTCGCGGGCCCGTTCTTCAACGTCTCCGCCACCGAGCCGACCGGCGTCGTCGCCGTGCTGGCCCCGCAGGAGTCGTCGTTCCTCGGGCTGGTCTCGGTGATCGCCCCCGCGATCGCCACCGGCAACACGGTCGTGGTGGTGGCCTCCGAGAAGGCGCCGCTGCCCGCACTGTCCCTCGGCGAGGTGCTGGCGACCTCCGACGTCCCCGGCGGTGTCGTCAACGTCCTGTCGGGCCGTACGGCGGAGATCGCGCCGTCGCTGGCCGCGCACCAGGACGTCAACGCGATCGACCTGGCCGGTGCGGACGCCGCCCTCGCCAAGGAGCTGGAGATCGCGGCGGCGGACAATCTGAAGCGCGTCCTGCGTCCACAGGCTGTGGACTGGGCCGCCATGCCGGGCATCGACCGGATGACCGCGTTCCTGGAGACCAGGACCGTCTGGCACCCGACGGGTTCGCTGGGCGCGGGCGGCTCGTCGTACTGACCCCGGACGCGGAGGGCGGGCCGGAGGATCCGGCCCGCCCTCCGTATGCCCGGCGCTAGAGCGACGGCAGCGGCAGCAGCTGTCCCAACTGGTCCAGGACGGCCAGGTCCTGCAGCGCGCCCCCGTTCGTCAGCGGGTCCGTGAGAGCCGACGTGCTCACCGGCTCCAGGTCGGCCACCTGCGTGCCGACCGCGTTGTCGAACGGGTCGCTGCCCGTCCCCGCGAGGGGGTTGAGCTTCAGCGCCTCCAGGGCGCCCAGCGCCCCCTGTGTGCTCGCGCCGAGCGCCGTGTCGGTACCGGCGAGTGCCGCGTCGAGGGAGGTCACCCCCAGTTTGGCCTGGGGGCCTTTCAGGGCCGCGGCGTTCGCGGCACCCGCGCCGCTCGCGACGATGGCCGCACCCGCGGAAACGGTCAGCCCCACGCGCACCAAACGGCGCGAGGGGAAGGAGCGAGGTGAGCGTGCGTGTCGTGCGTGCGAGGCCATGGGCACCTGCCGGGTCGTGAGGTACGAGAGAACGACAACGCACCGTAGTGGAGTAATGACGCTGCGCGCATCCTCCGACCCAGGGGGATCCCCCATGCGGCCCAATGCCTCACACTGGTGTCCCGTGACTCCCCACCTGAGCCCCGCACGCGTCATCCTGCTGACCGGCCCGTCCGGATCCGGCAAGTCGTCCCTCGCGGCCCGTACCGGACTGCCCGTCCTCAACCTCGACGACTTCTACAAGGAGGGGCACGACCCGACGCTGCCGCTGCTCGCGGACGGTTCGGGCACCGACTGGGACGCACCGGCCTCCTGGGACCACGTCGCGGCGGTGGGCGCGATAGCCGAGCTGTGCCGCACGTCCCGCACGAGCGTGCCGGTGTACGACATCGCCACCAGCTCGCGGACCGGCGAGGCCATGCTGGACATCGGCCGCACCCCGCTGTTCATAGCGGAGGGCGTCTTCGCCGCCGACATCATCGAGCAGTGCCGTGAACTGGGCGTGCTCGCCGACGCCCTGTGCCTGCGCGGCCGGCCGTCGACGACGTTCCGCCGCCGGCTGCTGCGCGACCTGCGGGAGGGCCGCAAGTCCACGCCGTACCTGGTCCGCCGGGGACTGCGGCTGATGCGCGCCGAACGCGGCATCGTGGCCCGGCAGAGGGCGCTCGGCGCGTACGCCTGCGGCAAGGACACGGCCATGGGCCGGATCGCCGCCGCCGCCGCGGGCCGCCGGGAGAGCGCCCGCGTCTGAGCACAGCAGAGCGGGCGGACATACCCCCCGGCTGTCCGCCCGCTCTTCCCCCGTGCTCCCCCGTTTTCCCCCTTGGTCCGTCAGGCCGGTCCGTCAGGCCACCAGCTCGCCGAAGGACTCCGACACGTCCCGGCCGGAGCCGATGACCTCGTCCTCGCGCAGCCGGCGCAGGGAGCGCCAGATGCTGCTCTTGACCGTGCCGACGCTGATGTCGAGGATCTCCGCGATCTCCGGGTCCGTGCGGCCCTCGTAGTAGCGCAGGACGAGCATCGTGCGCTGGAGCTCGGGCAGCCGGGCCAGCGCCTGCCAGAGGACCGCTCGCAGCTCGGTGCCGCGCATCGCGTCGGTCTCGCCGACGGTCTCCGGCAGCTCCTCGGTCGGGTACTCGTTCAGCTTCCGCCGACGCCAGGCGCTGATGTGCAGATTGGTCATCGTGCGCCGCAGGTAGCCGCCCACAGCCGCCTTGTCGGTGATCCGGTCCCAGGCGCGGTACGTGGAGAACAGCGCGCTCTGCAGCAGGTCCTCCGCCTCGTGCCGGTCGCCGGTCAGGTGGTAGGCGGTCGCGTACAGGGAGGCCCGGCGCTCCTGGACGTAGGCGGTGAACGCCGCTTCGGCGTCCGCCTTCTCCGTCCGGGCCGCGCCCTTGCCCTCCCCCGAGGCCCCCGTGGCCTCCCCGTACGTGACCGCGTCGATCGCCACCATGTAGGGCGGCCGCACACGTCCGGTGCCGCGGGCGCACCCCCGCCCGCCCACGGCACCGGACTTCTCCGGACCCCGCCCGGCGTCGTGCAGGCGCGTGCGAATGACTGCGCTGGTCGTGGTGCTGTGCAGTGTGTTCATCTCGCGCCCCCCGTCGGTGGAGCCAGCTCGGTCCGTTGCGTTCCCGGGCCGTCTCGCCGCCCGATGTCCCCAAGCCTGTCGGGCCAGTTTCATGACGCGGTCCGCCGACTGTCACAGCCTTGCAACAGCCCCCGGGAGGCCGCCGGGGCGGGCTTCGGTCGAACCACCCGCCGGTCGTAGGCCAGAATGGCCACCGTGCCTTTCCTGTTGCTGATCGAGGACGACGACGCCATCCGCACGGCTCTCGAATTCTCCCTGTCCCGCCAGGGTCACCGTGTGGTGACCGCGGCGACGGGTGAGGACGGCCTGAAACTGCTGCGCGAGCAGCGGCCGGATCTGATCGTGCTGGACGTCATGCTGCCCGGTATCGACGGTTTCGAGGTGTGCCGTCGCATCCGCCGCACCGACCAGCTGCCGATCATCCTGCTGACCGCGCGCAACGATGACATCGACGTCGTGGTCGGGCTGGAGTCCGGCGCGGACGACTACGTGGTGAAGCCCGTGCAGGGCCGGGTGCTCGACGCCCGCATCCGGGCCGTGCTGCGCCGCGGCGAGCGGGAGTCGAACGACTCCGCGTCGTTCGGTTCCCTGGTCATCGACCGGGCCGCGATGACGGTCACCAAGAACGGCGAGGACCTCCAGCTGACGCCGACCGAGCTGCGGCTGCTGCTGGAGCTCAGCCGCCGCCCCGGGCAGGCGCTGTCGCGCCAGCAGCTGCTGCGGCTGGTCTGGGAGCACGACTACCTGGGCGACTCCCGGCTGGTGGACGCCTGTGTGCAGCGGCTGCGCGCCAAGGTCGAGGACGTGCCGTCGTCGCCGACCCTGATCCGTACGGTCCGCGGCGTCGGCTACCGCCTGGACGCCCCGCAGTGATCACCCCCGCACGCCACAACAGCACAGAGAGCGCGCCGTGACAGAAGAGGCCGGGACGGCAAGGGGCTGGGCGGTGGCCAGGAGCGTGGTGAAGCTGAGCATGCGGTGGATCAGCCTGCGGCTGCGCCTGATGCTGGTCTTCGCGCTCGTGGCGCTCGCCGCCGCCGTCTCCGCCTCCGCCATCGCGTACTGGCTCAACCGGGACGCGGTCCTCACCCGCACCCAGGACGCCGCGCTCGACGACTTCCGCAAGTCCCTGCAGGACAACACCGGTTCGCTGCCGCTGTCGCCGTCCTGCCAGGAGCTCCAGGCCGCGGCGGACCGGATGGCCGCGACCTCGCAGAAGTACGAGGTGCTGCTGATCGGCAAGACCGGGGCCGGGGACTGCGCGGCGCCCTCCGACCGCGACCTGTTCACGCTCAAGGTCGTGCCGGAGTCGCTGCGGGCGGCGGTGAACCGCGAGCGGCGCGTCGACGACTCCAACCGCTACGCGTACCACCTGTACTGGCAGCGGATCACGCTCGGCGGCAAGCCGTATCTGATCGGCGGCGCCAAGGTGATCGGCGGCGGCCCCACCGGCTATCTGCTGAAGTCGCTGGAGAACGAGCGCGAGGACCTGAACTCGCTGGCCTGGTCGCTGGGCATCGCCACCGGCCTCGCCCTGATCGGCTCCGCGCTGCTCGCGCAGGCCGCCGCGTCCACGGTGCTCCGGCCCGTGCAGCGGCTCGGCGACGCGGCGCGGCGGCTCGGCGAGGGGAAGCTGGACACCCGGCTGGAGGTGTCGGGGACGGACGAGCTGGCCGACCTGTCGCGCACCTTCAACAGGACCGCGGAGTCGCTGCAGAAGCGGGTCGAGGAGCTCAGCGCCCGGGAGGCGTCGAGCCGTCGCTTCGTCGCCGACATGTCGCACGAGCTGCGCACCCCGCTCACGGCGATCACCGCCGTGACGGAGGTGCTGGAGGACGAGGCGGACAACCTCGACCCGATGATCGCGCCCGCGGTGCAGCTCGTGGTCAGCGAGACCCGGCGGCTGAACGACCTGGTGGAGAACCTGATGGAGGTCACCCGCTTCGACGCGGGCACGGCCCGGCTGGTCCTGGACGACGTGGACGTCGCCGATCAGGTCACCGCCTGCATCGACGCGCGCGCCTGGCTGGACGCGGTCGAGCTGGACGCCGAGCGCGGCATGATGGCGCGGCTCGACCCCCGTCGGCTCGACGTCATCCTCGCCAACCTCATCGGCAACGCGCTCAAGCACGGCGGTTCGCCGGTGCGGGTCTCGGTGCGGACGGAGGACGGCTCGCTGCGGATCGACGTGCGCGACCACGGCCCCGGCATCCCGGAGGACGTCCTGCCGCACGTCTTCGACCGCTTCTACAAGGCGAGCGCGTCCCGGCCGCGGTCGGAGGGCAGCGGGCTGGGGCTGTCGATCGCCCTGGAGAACGCCCATATCCACGGCGGTGAGATCACCGCCGCCAACTCCCCCGAGGGCGGCGCGGTCTTCACCCTGACCCTCCCGCCGGGCGAGGCCCCGGCCGAGACCGGCCGGGACCGGGCGGAGGAGGACGGAAAGTGAAGACCGCGAACCTGAGGATCGGAACCGCCGCCCTGGCGCTGACCCTGCTCGGCTCCCTCCCCGCGCTGTCCGCGTGCGGTATCCGGGGCACCGCCGTGCCGGTGGACGCCGGTGGTGCGCCGTCGCGGGCATCGTGCGTCGCGCGCTCCGGGCCGAGCGCGGGCACGGGCCTGGCCACGGTGTCGATCCAGCTGGAGTGCGCCTCGCAGCTGGTCCCGGTGACCCGTAGGGTCTCGTTGCCCGACAAGCCGGAGGACGCCGCGGTGGTCGCCCGCGCCCTCCTCGACGAACTGCGGAAGGTGCCGCCGCCGGAGGAGGCGGAGGCCGGGCTGGTCACGGCGGTGCAGCGGCTGTCCGTCTCGGGGCCGCGGCCGGGCGACCCGGCGGGCACGCTGCGGCTGGGGCGCGAACCCGGTGAACTGCCGCAGGTGGCGCTGGCGCAGCTGGTGTGCACGTTCGTGGGGACGGCCGCGGCCGACGGCAAGCGGACGGTCCTCCTCGGCGGGCCGGGCGACGCGCGGCCGCAGAGCTACGCGTGCACCGAGGAGATGCGGACGCATCCGGACACCGCGGACATCAGCGGGACGCCCGTCACCTGATCGTGGCGCGGCGGGCGTTCGCCACTCTCCGTCGTCGCGGGCGGAACCGGACGGCGGGCACCCCGCGTCCTGTGGGGCGTGCAGGGTCATGGTTACGGCGGTACGCCCGCCCTCCGATACCGCTACCGCGCCGCGGGGTGTGTGCTGCTCGTCGCCCATCTCCTGGCGGTCGGCTGGCTGGCCCTGCGGCCGCTGACGGCGCCCTGGGTGACGGCCGCGCCGCTGGAGCCGCTGGCTACGATCCGTGCCGATCTCGCCCTGGGCCCCTGGGAGGCGACGCGGGCGATCGGCGCGGGGATGCTGCCGCTGGCGCCGCTGGGTGTGCTGCTGCCGTGGGCGAGGGGCCGGATCACCGCCTCGCCGCTGGGGTCGCTGACCCGTACGGTCTTCACCGCGGCGATGCTGTCGCTCGCCCTCCAGGTCGTGCAGAGCGGTGTGGTGGGCCAGGTCCTGGACGTGGACGCGCTGCTGCTGAACGTGACGGGGGTCGCGGTGGCGCACCTGGCGGTGGTGCCCGCGGTACGGGCCCGGCTGCGGCGGTCGGGTTCTTCCCGGCGGCCGCGGGCCGTCCGCAGGGAAGAACCCGACCGCCCGGAACGAGGAGTGGCCCAGGGGATGCACCGGGTCGGGGTCGCGCCGTAGCGGCCGGATCCGGGACATGACGCGCGGCGGGCCGCGCACCCCGGTGCGAGGGTGCGCGGCCCGCCGTCGCGTACGGGTCGGGGACTCAGCCGCCGAGGCCCGGCAGGGGCAGGCCGTTGGTGGGCAGCGGGAGGCCGCCGAGCAGGCCCTTGTTGCCGGACTGGTTCACCTTGGGACCACCGGTGACGGGGCCGCCGCCGTTGCCGTTGCCGCCGTTGCCGCCGCCGTTGTCGGCGGGGGCCGCCTTGTGGGCGAGGTCGGGGGTCTTGGGGAGGTTGGGGAGGTTCGGGGCCATGGCCTTGTCCACGGCCTGGGAGGGCGCCTTCAGGATGCCGCCCTGGATGGCGCGGTCCGCGGCGGCGACGACGGGGCCACCCGCCGGGGCGAGCTTCGCGGCCTGCTGGATGGGCAGCCCGCCCATCGCGGTCGTGGCGGTGCCGGTGACCGTCTCCACGGCGTTCGTGGTGCTGACCGCGGCCGCGTTGCCCGCCGCAGCGGCGGCGAAGGCGACACCGAGCACGGCGGCACCGAGCGTCTTGATGGTTCCCTGCTTCATCTGAATTCTTTCCTCGCGACGGGGGAATTTTGAGAGGGCACTGCAACCTAGTCACGAGATCCGGGGAGCCGCAATGAATGACACGGCCGGGACCTGAAGTCCCGGCCGTGTCCACGCTGTTCCCCGTGGTTTCACCGTCGGTTGCGACGGCAAAGAGAATTGGCTGGTCAGGCGGTCTCCGTCATCGTCTGCCGGAACAGCCATTGCGACTTCAGCTCGGCATATCCCGGCTTGATCACGTCATTGATCATCGCGAGACGTTCATCGAATGGGATGAACGCCGACTTCATTCCGTTGACGGTGAACCAGAGCATGTCGTCCAGGGTGTATCCGAACGCCTTGACCAGGTGCTCGAATTCGCGGCTCATACTGGTGCCGCTCATCAGACGATTGTCGGTGTTCACCGTGACCCGGAAGTGGAGCCTGCGGAGCAGGCTGATCGGGTGTTCCTCGTAGGAGACGGCGGCCCCGGTCTGGAGGTTCGAGGTCGGGCACATCTCCAGCGGAATGCGCTTGTCCCGTACGTACGACGCCAGCCGGCCCAGCTTGACCGTGCCGTCCTCGGCGATCTCGATGTCATCGATGATGCGCACACCGTGCCCGAGCCGGTCCGCGCCGCACCACTGCAGGGCCTGCCAGATGGACGGCAGGCCGAACGCCTCGCCGGCGTGGATGGTGAAGTGGTTGTTCTCGCGCTTGAGGTACTCGAAGGCGTCGAGGTGGCGGGTGGGCGGGAAGCCCGCCTCCGCGCCCGCGATGTCGAAGCCGACGACGCCCGAGTCGCGGTAGCGGTTGGCGAGTTCGGCGATCTCCAGGGCGCGGGCGGCGTGCCGCATGGCGGTGAGCAGGGCGCCCACGCGGATGCGGTGGCCGTTGGCGCGGGCCCGGCGCTCCCCCTCGCGGAAGCCCTCGTTCACCGCCTCGACGACCTCTTCGAGGGTGAGCCCGCCCTCCAGGTGCTGCTCGGGCGCGTACCGCACCTCGGCGTAGACGACGCCGTCCTCCGCCAGGTCCTCGGCGCACTCGGCGGCCACCCTGACCAGGGCGTCGCGGATCTGCATGACGGCGCAGGTGTGCGCGAAGGTCTCCAGGTAGCGCTCCAGCGAGCCGGAGTCGGCGGCCTCGCGGAACCAGACGCCCAGCTTGTCCGGGTCGGTCTCGGGCAGGCCGTCGTAGCCCGTCGCGCGGGCCAGGTCGACGATCGTGCCGGGGCGCAGTCCGCCGTCGAGGTGGTCGTGCAGCAGCACCTTGGGGGCGCGGCGGATCTGCTCGGGGGTCGGTTGAGAGGTGGTCTCGGTCGTCATTGCGGCACTCTAGCCCCTACGCGCGTAGATATCGGCGAACGATACGGAAAGGTGACCCATCGGCGGGGTGGACACCGCGCGGCGTTCTGCCATCGTTTCTGCCATGCCACAGCAAGCGCTGCCGCAGCGGGAACCCGAAGGCTCCGGAACGGGCGTTCCCCGCTTGGGAAAACCGCTCGGAACGGAGCATTCCGTGCATGGGGTGGCCCTGTTGCTGCCCGGCGGCCGGGCCTTCGGGACGCGGCCCCCGTCGGTCCTGGCACTGGCCGCGCAGCGGCCGCTCGCGCGCCGGCTCGCCCGCGCGGGCGAGCCGGAGGGGCTGGTCGCCCATGTCGTCCACTACCGCCACCGCGGCTGGAACGGCGCCGCGGCCGATCCGGTGCGGGACGCCCGGTGGGCGGCGGACGAGGCGGTGCGGCGCTACGGGGACGTGCCGGTCTGTCTGGTCGGTACGGACATGGGCGGCCGGGCCGCCCTGCGCGCCGCCGGGCATCCGGCCGTCATCTCCGTTCTGGCACTGGCCCCTTGGCTGCCGGAGCCCGATGCCGTGCTCGCCCCCGACCCGGTGCGGCAGCTCGCGGGGCGGCGGGTGCTGCTGGTGCACGGGACCAACGATGAGCGCACCGACCCCGATCTGTCGTTCCGGCTCGCCGAGCGGGCGAAGAAGGTGAACCGGGACGTGTGCCGCTTCGAGGTGCACTCGGACGGCCATGCGCTGCACCAGCACCGGGCCGAAGTGCTGGCGCTGGCCGTGGACTTCGTGCTGGGCTCGCTCTTCGGACGGCATTACGCGCGACCGGTGGCCGATGCGCTTGCGGCTCCGCCGCCTTTGGGGTTGCGTATGCCGCTTGCCTCCGGCTTCGGGGCGTCGTTGGGGTACTGACCGTTGCCGTCCGCGGGTTGTCTGCCGCCTGCGGCGGGGGCGGCCTGCGGCCGCGTCCTCAATCGCCGGACGGGCTGATTTTGCCGGCGTAGTCCGTAACCTGCGGGCCGCAAGCCTGCGGGCCGCAGGTCAAAGAGCCACGGTCCGCGCATCCAGCCCGTCCGGCGTTTGAGGACGCGCCCGAAGGGCGCTCCCGCCGCAGGCGGCCAACCGGCCCGCAGCAAATGGGCTCAACGCGGCAGCAGTTGCCCCCTCCGGGAGAGGAGGAAGCGTTTGAAGGCCGCTACCGGTGGGGTGTCGGGGTGGCCGTCCAGCCAGGCGACGCCGATCTCGCGGACCGCCCGCGGCGCGGTGACCGTGAGTTCGACGACTCCGGGCCGCGGCACCGCGGGCGGCGGCAGCAGACCGACGCCGAGGCCCGCGGCCACGAGGCCGCGCAGCGTCTCGGGGTCCTCGCCCTCGAAGGCGACCTTCGGCGTGAACCCCGCCTCGGCGCAGAGCGCGTCGGTGATCCGGCGCAGCCCGTAGCCGGGTTCGAGGGTGACGAAGAGCTCCGCGGCCGCCTCCGCGAGGCGCACCCGTTTGCGTCCGGCGAGCGGGTGGTCGTCGGGGACGACGAGGCGCAGCTTCTGCTCGTCGAGGCGGCGGGCGGCCAGGTCAGGGACGTCGGGCAGCGGCGAGGTGAGGCACAGGTCGAGGTCGCCGAAGCGCAGCCGTTCCAGCATGGCCTCGCCGTAGCCCTGGACGAGCTGGAACCGTACCCGCGGATGGTCGGCGCGGAAGGCGCGGATCAGCTCGGGCACGGTCTCGGAGCCCAGCGTGTGCAGGAAGCCGAAGGCGACCTTCCCGGCGGTGGGGTCGGCGTCGGCCCGTACGGACTCGGCGGCGCGGTCGACCTCCGCCAGGGCCCGTTCCACGGAGGCGAGGAACGTGCGGCCCGCCGCGGTGAGGGAGACCGTACGGCCGTGGCGGGCGAACAGCGCGACGCCCAGGTCCTGTTCGACGCGCGCCATCGAGCGGCTGAGCGTGGACTGCGGCATCTCCAACTGCTGTGCGGCGCGGGTGACGTGCTCGTGCCGGGCGACGGCGACGAACTGCGCGAGCCGCGGGGTGAGGGTGGCCGCCCAGGAATCCGCCTTGATGTCAGGAGTGTCGGGTGTTACCGAGTTGTCAAAAATCCGGGTCACGCTTTCATTGCCGGTCGGTGACAGAGGCGCCCCTGGCCTGCGATCATGCTGCACAGGATCGATTATCGCGTTTTTGTGCATTGGACGCATGAGCGTGGTGTGCATACGGTCGGGACATGTCTCCTGCCGATACCGGGGCATCCGTCGTCACCGCGCGTTCGGGTGCCTCCGCACTGTCGTCCCCCGCTCCTTCCTCTGCCGATGACAACAAGCTGGTGCCCGGCGGGCCCGGCTACCGCAGGACGAGCCTCGCGCTCTTCGCCGCGGGTGTCGCCACCTTCGCCCTGCTCTACTCCACGCAGGCGCTGCTTCCCGCGATCTCCGACGACCTCGGGGTGACGCCGGATCAGGCGAGTTGGACCGTCTCCGCCGCGACCGGCGCGCTCGCCGTCGCCGTCGTCCCGCTGAGCGCGCTCTCGGAGCGCTTCGGACGGCGGACGATGATGACCGTCTCCCTGTGTGTGGCCGCCCTGGTGGCCCTGCTGGTGCCGTTCGCCCCGAACCTGGGCTCGCTGGTGGCGCTGCGCGCCGTCCAGGGCGCGGCGCTGGCGGGGCTGCCCGCCTCCGCGATGGCGTACCTCGCGGAGGAAGTGCGCGCCAGGGCGCTGGTCGGTGCGATCGGTCTGTTCGTGGCAGGCAACAGTATCGGCGGCATGTCCGGCCGTATCGTCGCCGGCTGGGCGGCGCAGGCGTGGGGCTGGCGGGCCGGGCTCGGCGCGGTGGGCGTGCTGGCGGTGGTGTGCGCGGTGGCCTTCCGGCTGCTGATCCCCAAGGCGCGGCACTTCACGCCGGCCGCGGTGTCGCCGCGCGCGCTGGCCCGTACGGTCGGCGGGCACCTCGCGGATCCGCTGCTGCGGCGGCTGTACGCGATCGGCGCGCTGTTCATGACCGTCTTCGGCGCGGTGTACACGGTGATCGGCTTCCGGCTGGCGGAGGCGCCGTTCTCCCTGCCGCAGGGGGTCGTGGGCTCGATCTTCCTCGTCTACCTGGTCGGTACGGTCTCGTCGGCCGCGGCCGGGAAGCTGGTCGGCAGGCTGGGGCGGCGCGGGGCGCTGTACCTGGCGATGGGCACGACCACGCTGGGGCTGCTGCTCTCGCTCACGGATTCGCTGGCCGCGGTGCTGGCGGGGCTGGTCCTCATCACGGCGGGCTTCTTCGCGGGGCACGCGGTGGCGTCGTCCTCGGTCAGCCGCACGGCGAGGACGGGGCGGGCCCAGGCGTCGGCGCTCTACCAGACGGCGTACTACCTGGGGAGTTCGCTGGGCGGCACGCTGGGCGCTGTCGCGTATCGCAGTGCCGGGTGGGACGGGACGGTGGTGCTCGGCCTGCTGGCCATGCTGGCCGCGGGTTCGGTCACGCTGTACGCGACGCGGCAGGCGCTCGTGGAGCGCCGTTCACCGGCCGCGGTGGCTCGCCGATAGGGGGCCAGGAACCCGAAGGGCCCGCTCCCCCACCTGTCCTGGTGGGAGCGGGCCCTTCGGCGTGCCGGACGCGGAGTTACGCGATGCGGTCCAGCACGATCGGGTTCGGCGTGAAGGCCGTGCCCTCCGGGGAGATCTCGACGCCGCCGTCCAGCGCGGACAGGGCGTAGTCGAACTTCTCCGGGGTGTCCGTGTGGAGGGTCAGCAGCGGCTGGCCCGCCGTGACGGTGTCGCCCGGCTTGGCGTGCATCTCGATGCCCGCGCCCGCCTGGACGGCGTCCTCCTTGCGGGCCCGCCCCGCGCCGAGGCGCCAGGCGGCGACGCCGACGGCGTAGGCGTCGAGGGCGGTGAGGACACCGGTGGCGGTGGCGGTGACGACGTGCTGCTCGCGGGCGACCGGGAGGGTCGCGTCCGGGTCGCCGCCCTGGGCCTGGATCATGCGGCGCCAGTGGTCCATCGCGGAGCCGTCCTTGAGCGCCTTGGCCGGGTCGGCGTCCGGCAGGCCCGCCGCGGTGAGCATCTCGCGCGCCAGGGCGAGGGTCAGCTCGACGACGTCGGCCGGGCCGCCGCCCGCCAGGACCTCGACGGACTCGCGGACCTCGAGCGCGTTGCCCGCGGTCAGGCCCAGCGGGGTGGACATGTCGGTGAGCAGGGCGACGGTCCTGACGCCGTGGTCGGTGCCCAGGCCGACCATCGTGGAGGCGAGCTCCCGCGCGTCGGCGATGTTCTTCATGAAGGCGCCGGAGCCGACCTTGACGTCGAGCACGAGCGAGCCCGTACCCTCGGCGATCTTCTTGGACATGATGGACGAGGCGATCAGCGGGATCGCCTCCACCGTGCCGGTGACGTCGCGCAGCGCGTACAGCTTCTTGTCGGCCGGGGCCAGGCCGTCGCCCGCGGCGCAGATGACGGAGCCGACGTCGCGCAGGACCCGCATCATCTCGTCGTTCGACAGCAGCGCGCGCCAGCCGGGGATGGACTCCAGCTTGTCGAGCGTGCCACCGGTGTGGCCGAGGCCGCGGCCGGACAGCTGCGGCACGGCCGCGCCGCAGGCGGCGACGAGCGGGGCCAGCGGCAGCGTGATCTTGTCGCCGACGCCGCCGGTGGAGTGCTTGTCCGCCGTGGGCAGCGGGAGCGAGGAGAAGTCCATGCGCTCGCCGGACTTGATCATCGCGGCGGTCCAGCGGGCGATCTCGGCACGGTCCATGCCGTTGAGCAGGATGGCCATCGCGAGCGCGGACATCTGCTCGTCGGCGACCTCGCCGCGCGTGTACGCGTCGATGACCCAGTCGATCTGCTCGTCGGTCAGTCGACCGCGGTCGCGCTTGGCGCGGATCACGGAAATGGCGTCCATCAGCACATTTTCCTTAAGTTCGTGCGTCCTCAGTCTTCCCGGGGCCGGAAAGTGACCCGGAGGGGCTTCCGCAAAAAGCCCCTCCTGGGGGCACCGCCCAGCGTTAGCTGGGGGAGCTTAGGGACATCTTCAACGATTCAGGTCGGCGGGCCCAAACGCATCGGGCAGCAGCTCCGCCAGCGGGCGGATGCCCGTGGTCGTGTCGACCGCGAGTTCCGGGCCGCCGTGCTCCCACAAAAGCTGGCGGCAGCGGCCGCACGGCATGAGGACATTGCCCTTGCGGTCGCAACAGGTGAAGGCCGTCAGACGGCCGCCGCCGGAGGAGAACAGGGCGGAGACAAGCCCGCATTCGGCGCACAGGGCGACACCGTAGGCGGCGTTCTCCACATTGCATCCGGTGACGACACGGCCGTCGTCGACGAGCGCCGCGGCGCCCACGGGGAAGTCGGAGTACGGGGCGTAGGCCCGGGACATCGCGTCCCGGGCCTGCGACCGCAGCTCCTCCCAGTCGATGGGGGAGGTCACTTTCCTTGACCCTTCCGGTAGGGCTTGCCGTTCGCCTTCGGCATCCGCAGGCGCTGCGCGGACACCGACAGCACCAGCAGGGTGGCGACGTACGGGGTGGCGTCGACGAACTCGCCCGGCACGGCCTTGGTGAGCACGTACCAGACGACCAGCGCGGCGGCGAGGGCACCGGCGACGATCGCGACCCGGGGCTTGCCCGCCTTGAACCGCCAGGCGGCGAGGCCGACCAGCAGCACGGCGAGGAGCAGCAGCAGCGCGTGGACGGTCGTGCCGCCGGAGCGCAGCTGGAGGCTGTCCATGAAGCCGAACAGGCCGGCGCTCATCGCGACGCCGCCCGGCCGCCAGTTACCGGAGATCATGGTCGCGAGACCGATGTAGCCGCGGCCGCCGGTCTGGCCGTCGGAGTACATGTGCGTGCCGATCGCGAGGAACGCGCCGCCGAGGCCCGCGAGGGCGCCGGAGACGATCACGGCCACGTACTTGTACGTGTAGACGTTGACGCCGAGGGACTCGGCGGCGACCGGGCTCTCGCCGCAGGAGCGGAGGCGCAGGCCGAAGGCCGAGCGCCACAGCACGAAGAACGTGCCGACGAAGAGCAGCGCGGCGACGATCGTCAGCCAGGACACGTGGGTGACCAGGCCGTCGACGATGCCCGCGAGGTCCGAGACGAAGAACCAGTGGTGGTTCTCGACGCTGTTGAGCCAGTCGGACAGGCCCGGGATCGAGAAGTCGGGCATGTTCGGCATGACGGGCGACTGCTTGTCGTTGCCGCCCGCGAGCTGGGCGGCGCTGCCCTCCTTGCCGAAGGTCAGCTTGGCGAGGTACTGCGTGACGCCGAGCGCCAGGATGTTGATGGCGACACCGGAGATGATGTGGTCGGCGCCGAAGGTGACGGTCGCGATCGCGTGCACGAGGCCGCCGAGCGCGCCGCCGACGACGCCGGCGAGGGCCGCGATCCAGGGGCCGTGCTGCCAGCCCATCCAGCCCGCGCAGAAGGTGCCGAGCATCATCATGCCTTCGAGGCCGATGTTGACGACGCCCGCGCGCTCGGCCCACAGACCGCCGAGACCGGCGAGACCGATCGGCACGGCCGCGGCGAGCGCGCCGCTGAACTGGCCGGAGGAGGTCAGGTCGTCGGCGCCGGTGATCGCGCGCAGCACGGCGAGCAGCAGCAGCGCTCCCGCGACGGCCAGCAGGACGACGGGGGTGGTGAGCCTCCGGCCGCCGGACTTGTTGTTGCCGCTCAGCGCGTTGCTGACCGCGGCCGTGAAGGTCGTGCTCACGCGGATACCTCCGCCTTGTCGCTCTTGCGGGCCTGTGCGGCGAGTTCCTCGCCGACCTTCCGCTGCTGGGTCTTGAGGCCGTAGCGGCGCACGACCTCGTAGGCGATGACGACGCAGAGGACGATGACGCCCTGGACCACGCCGACGATCTCCTGCGCGTATCCCTCGAACTCCAGCTGGGTGCTGGTGCGGTCCAGGAAGCCCCAGAGGAGGGCGGCCAGGGCCATGCCGATGGGGTGGTTGCGCCCGAGGAGCGCGATGGCGATACCGGTGAAGCCGATGCCGGCGGGGAAGTCGGTGCCGTAGTTGTACGAGACGCCGAGCAGGGTCGGCATGCCGACGAGGCCCGCGGTGGCGCCGGAGGTCACCATCGAGGTGATCACCATGCGCTTGACGTCGACGCCGCTGGCCTGGGCCGCGGTCTCGGACTGACCGACGGTGCGCAGGTCGAAGCCGAAGCGCGTGCGGTTGAGGACGAACCAGTAGCCGATGCCCACGACCACCGCGATGACCACGAAGCCGTAGACCGGCTTGGGCTGCGTCGGGAACTCGAAGAAGTGGGCGGAGTCCGGCAGGAAGGGCGTGTGGATCATGTTGCCCTCCTTCTTGGCGAGCCGCCCGTCCTGGAGGAAGTAACCGATGATCGAGCCCGCGATGGCGTTGAGCATGATCGTGCTGATCACCTCGTTGACGCCGCGGGTCACCTTCAGCAGACCGGCGATGCCGGACCAGAGCGCGCCCACGACCATCGCGACGATGATGATGACGGGGATCTGCACGATGCCCGGCATCGTCATGGCGCCGCCGACGACCGCGGCGAAGAACGCCGCGATGCGGTACTGGCCGTCCACACCGATGTTGAAGAGGTTCATCCGGAAGCCGATGGCGACGGCCAGCGCGGACAGGTAGTACGGGACCGCCTTGTTGATGATCCAGACCTGGGAGTCGCTCTTCGACCCGTAGTCGATCATCACCTGGTAGGCGTGGAAGGGATCCTTGCCGGTCACCCCGATGATCACCGACGTGATGGCCACGGCTGCCACGATGGCCAGCACCGGCGCGGCGAGACCCAGGACGAGCTTGTCCCGGTCGGCCTTCTTCATGATGCTCACTTGCCGTCGCCCCCTTCCTCTTCCTCGCGCGCGTCTGCCGACGCGTCGTCTTCCTGTGCTGCTTCCTGTGCTGCCTCCTGCGCCGTTTCCGCTGCGCCCGCCTCGTGTTCGAGGTGACCGCTGGCGGCACCCGTCATCGCGGAGCCGAGCTCCTCCGGTGTGACGCTCGCGGGGGCGGCGTCGGCGACCAGGCGGCCGCGGAACATCACCCGCAGGGTGTCGGAGAGCCCGATGAGCTCGTCCAGGTCGGCGGAGATCAGCAGCACCGCCAGGCCCTCGTGGCGCGCCTTGCGGATCTGGTCCCAGATCTGCGCCTGCGCACCGACGTCCACGCCCCGGGTGGGGTGCGCGGCGATGAGCAGCTTGGGCAGGTGGCTCATCTCGCGGCCGACGATCAGCTTCTGCTGGTTGCCGCCGGACAGGGAGGCCGCGGTGACCTCGATGCCGGGGGTGCGCACGTCGTACTCGCGGACGATGCGCTCGGTGTCGGCGCGGGCGGCCTTGAGGTCGAGGAGCGCGCCCTTGCTGTTGGGCGCCTCGGTGACGTGCCCGAGGATGCGGTTCTCCCACAGCGGGGCTTCCAGCAGCAGGCCGTGGCGGTGGCGGTCCTCGGGGATGTAGCCGATGCCGTCCTCGCGCCGCTTGCGCGTGGGCACGTGGCTGATGTCGGTGCCGTCGAGGGTCACGGTGCCCCCGTCGGGGTCGCGCATGCCCATGACGGCCTCGACCAGCTCGGCCTGCCCGTTGCCCTCCACACCCGCGATGCCGAGGACCTCGCCCTTGTGGATGGTGAAGGAGATGCCGTCGAGCACGGCGCGCATGACGCCGTCGGGGTCGGTGGCCGACAGGTGCAGCCCGTCGACGGTGAGCATCGGGGTGTCGGTCACCGTGGACTCACGGGTCTCGGGCGAGGGCAGTTCCTCGCCGACCATCAGCTCGGCCAGTTGCTTGGGCGTGGTCTCGCTGGGCACCGCGGTGCCGACGGTGGTGCCGCGGCGGATCACGGTGATGTCGTCGGCGACGGAGAGCACCTCGCCGAGCTTGTGCGAGATGAAGATGACCGTCAGGCCCTCCGCCTTGAGCTCGCGGAGGTTGTCGAAGAGCGCGTCGACCTCCTGCGGGACGAGGACGGCGGTGGGCTCGTCGAGGATCAGCGTGCGGGCGCCGCGGTAGAGGACCTTGAGGATCTCCACTCGCTGGCGGTCGGCGACACCGAGGTCCTCGACCAGGGCGTCGGGACGGACGCCGAGCCCGTAGGCGTCGGAGATCTCCTTGATCTTCGCCTTGGCCTTGCCGCCGATGCCGTGGAGCTTCTCGGCGCCGAGGACGACGTTCTCCAGCACGGTGAGGTTGTCGGCGAGCATGAAGTGCTGGTGCACCATGCCGATGCCGCGGGCGATCGCGTCGGCCGGGGAGTGCAGGGACACCTGCTCCCCGTCGAGGGTGATGGTGCCCTCGTCCGGCTTCTGCATGCCGTAGAGGATCTTCATCAGGGTCGACTTGCCCGCGCCGTTCTCGCCGCAGAGGGCGTGGACGGTGCCGCGGCGGACCGTCAGGTGGATGTCGTGGTTGGCGACGACTCCGGGGAACCGCTTGGTGATACCCGCGAGTTCCACCGCTGGTGCAGTGGTGCCGCTGGGTTCTGTGGACGCTTTGATGGCGCACTCTCCTCGGGGAAGGGAGCGGGAGGAACCGGGCCGGCCGTGCGGGGATCGGGCGGGCTCCGGGGGAGGGCGGCGCCGACGCTACACGCGTCAACGGTTAGCTACGCGCGTAGCGTTGGCAAGAGGCGTCCCGTCCTGCGGACGGGACGCACGGTGAGGCCCGGCGGCGGGGAGGCCTTCCCCACCGCCGGGCCCGTGACCTGTCGGGACCGGTTCGCACCGGCCCCCGGGTCACGGGTTCAGCTGGTCTTGACCGTGATCTTGCCGTCCACGATGTTCTTCTTGGCTTCCTCGATCTGCGACTTGATGTCGTCGATGAAGCCGCCCGAGGTGGCCAGCGACACGCCGTTGTCCTTCAGGAGGTACTTGCGCTCACCGGTGAACGGCTTGCCGTCCTGGACGCTCTTGATGAAGTCGAAGACCGCCACGTCGACGTTCTTCACGACCGAGGTGAGGATGGAGTTCTTGTACTTCTCCAGGCCGGGCTGCTGGTACTGGTCGGAGTCGACGCCGATCGCCCAGGTGCCCTTCTTCTCGGAGATGGCCTCGATGGAGCCGTTGCCGGACAGGCCGGCCGCCGAGTAGATCACGTCGATGCCCTGGTCGAGCATGCCCTTGGCCTTCTCCTTGGCGGAGGCCGGGTCGTTGAAGCCCTTGTCGGTGCTCGACAGGTAGTCGGAGCGGACCTCGATCTTGGAGTCGGTGTCCTTGGCGCCCTGCTCGAAGCCGGCCTGGAACTTCTGGATCAGCGCGTTCTGCGTGGCGCCGATGAAGCCGACCTTCTTGGTCTTGGACTTCAGCGCGGCGGCCACACCGGCCAGGTAGGAGCCCTCCTGCTCGCCGAAGGTGATGCTCTCGACGTTCGGGCCCGCGGCGACCGAGTCGACGACCGCGAAGCTGGTCTTCGGGAAGTCCTTCGCGACCTTCTCGATCGAGTTCTTGTAGTTGAAGCCCACGCCGATGACCGGGTTGTAGCCCTTGTCGGCGAGCGAGCTGAGGCGCTGCTCGCGCTCCGCCTCGGTCTCGCCGTTCTTGGCGGTCATCATCTTGCCGTCGACCTTGAGCTCCTTCATAGCTTTGTCCAGGCCACGGGCCGCGGACTCGTTGAAGGAGTGGTCGTCACGACCGCCGACGTCGAAGGCGAGACCGACGCCCTTGTCCTTGCCCCCACCGGATTCGGTCGAGGACTCACCACAGGCGGTGAGAGTGAATGCGAGAGCCGCGGTGGTAACACCCGCGACAGTGATTGTGGATACCCGGCGCACGAAGGGCCCCTTCACTCGAAGCGCCTCCGTCGGCGCTGGTTCGCGGGCATCGTAACGCGCGTAGATGGAGATAAAAGGGGTGCTTCAAAGCCGTTATCGGACCGATGCGAACGATTCTTGACCCGATTGCCGAACGATTGGTCGCGAACCCCCGGGAAATACGCCCGTAACGCCCGGAAAACCCCGCCGGACGGCCCGCGGACCGCTCCGAGATCCCCGGGCGACCCCTTGGAGGATCGCCCAAAGGCTTTGTTGCCTGAGGTACTTAAGGCATGGTGCCTAAGGCATGACGTCTAAGGCATGCGGCCGTCGAGCAGCGCGGCGGCGGTGAAGAGCTCCACCCCGGACTCGATCGCCCCCTCGTCCACGTCGAAGTCGCCACGGTGCAGATCGCGCCGGGTGTTGTCGCCCACCGGGCGGACGCCGAGGCGGGCCATGGCGCCGGGGACGTGCTCCAGGTACCAGGAGAAGTCCTCGCCGCCGAGACTCTGCTCGGTGTCCTCGACCGAGTGCGGTCCGCGGCGTGCCGTCATGGAGCGCCGCAGCAGCTCGGTGACCTCGGGGTCGTTGATGACCGGGGGCACCCCGCGGACGTAGTTGATCTCCGACTTGGCGCGGTGCAGCGTGGCGACCTCGTCGATCGCGGCGTGCAGCAGGTCCGGGGCGTCCCGCCAGGCGTGCAGGTCCAGGCAGCGGACGGTGCCGGAGAGCTCGGCGTGCTGCGGGATGACGTTGCAGGCGTGCCCGGCCTCCATCCGTCCCCAGGTGACGGAGAGGCCGGAGCGGGCGTCGACGCGGCGCGCGAGGACGGCGGGCACGTCGGTGGCCACCCGGGCGACGGCGGTCACCAGGTCGGTGGTGAAGTGCGGGCGCGCGGTGTGGCCGCCGGGACCGTCGAGCGAGACCTCCAGCCGGTCGCAGGCCGAGGTGATCGCGCCGTGCCGCAGGCCGATGCGGCCGACCTCGACCTTGGGGTCGCAGTGCACCGCGATGATCCGGCCCACCCCGTCCAGCGCGCCGCACTCGATGGCGTCCAGGGCTCCGCCGGGCAGCACCTCCTCGGCGGGCTGGAAGATCAGCCGGACCGGGTGCGGCAGCTCGCCCCGCTCGGCGAGCCCGGCGAGGACGAGACCCGCGCCGAGGACGACGGTGGTGTGCACGTCGTGGCCGCAGGCGTGCGCCATTCTGGGGACGGTCGAGCGGTACGGGACCGTCTTGGTGTCCGGGATGGGCAGCGCGTCCAGGTCGGCGCGGAAGGCGAGCATGCCCCGGGCCGTGGTGGTGTGATGCCCGGCCTCCGCGAAGAGGTCCCGTCCGATGTCGCAGAAGAGCCCGGTGCCGGTGGAGAGGGTGCGGGGCTTGAGGCCCGCCTTCTCCAGCCTCGCTTTGACCGCCGCGGTGGTCCGGAACTCACGGTTCCCGAGCTCCGGGTGCATGTGCAAGTCCCG
Organism: Streptomyces sp. NPDC002537; assembly: GCF_053594975.1. Taxonomy (NCBI): domain Bacteria; kingdom Bacillati; phylum Actinomycetota; class Actinomycetes; order Kitasatosporales; family Streptomycetaceae; genus Streptomyces; species Streptomyces sp. NPDC002537. Next base: position 61,370 of record NZ_JBSFWT010000020.1, on the reverse strand, counting down.
GCGGAACGCGATGAGTTCGGCGCGCAGTGCGGCCGGGAGCGCACCGGGCAGGCTGCTGTCGGCGGTGTCGGGGTCGGCGGGCGGAGGCATCAGATGGTTCACGCACTGAAGGGTAGAGCCCTCACCCCCGCAACTGCCCCCAGATCTAGAAAAGTTCAGCCGCATGGATGGGTCGCGGGGCGGGTAGGAGATTTATTTAAGGCTCAGGGGGCGCTCATCGGCATGACCGGAAGTCGTCGCACATCAGGGGCGGTGTCGGTCACCTCGGAGAGAAAGCCCCGGGCCCGGGGCGAGGCCCCCTCGGTGAGCCATACGGGGTCGATGTCGCAGACGGCGACGGTGACACCGGTCCCGGCGAGGGCCAGCGGCAGGGTGTGCACCACGGTGGAGGGGAAGCTGAGCACCGTGCGGCCGATGGGGCCCCGACGGGCGATCAGCTCCAGGGGCAGCTCGGGCCGTACGACCTCCAGGCCGGTGCGGTCCCGCACGCGGCGCAGCTTGTCGGCGTTCTCCCTGCGGTGCGCGAAGTAGCGGGTGGCGCCGTGGGTACGGGCCAGTCCGGCGACCGCGTCCAGGTAGCGTTCCGGGTCGACGACGCCGGTCTCGACCAGCGAGGTGCCGACGAGGTCGGTGCCGCGGGTGAGCCGGGGCGGGCCGAAGGCGGCCCGGGTCCAGGCGAAGTCGTTGGCCGTGACGGTCACCCCGGGCGGGGGCTCGACGGGCATCGAGGTGAACACCGCAACCGTCCGGCGGTCGTTCGGCGTGAGCCGACGGCGCGCGGAAGCGGAGACCGGCGCGAACGCAAGATCACGCGCCCCGTGGCTGCCGCGCCGGTGCCACCGTACGAGGCGTTCCCCACGGGCGAGTTGGGCGACGAACTCCATGGTGGCGGTGCCGTCGTCGACGACGACCAGCTCGGGGGCCCGAGTGATCGTCAGTAGCAGTTGCACATAACGCGAGAAGGGATCTCCGATGACGACGCGCCCCGCCCTGCGGAGCGGCCCGGCGAGCGTGCCGATCGTCTGCACCGGGGCGCCCGGCCCGCCCCGCGCCTCCTCCCAGCGCACCTGGTGGCCCTGGTCCCGGGCGAGCTCCGCCATGCGGCGCAGCTGACCCCGGGTCATGGGGTCGTGCGGGGCCAGGACCACGATCACGAGGCCGGTGTCCGCGGGCCGTATCGGGGCCGGGTCGCGGGCCGGGTCGCGCTCCGGTTCACGGGCCGGCCCACCGGCGGGTTCACGGGCCGGTTCGCGGGCGGGTTCACGGGCCGGTTCGCGGGCCGGTTCGCGGTTCCGGGGCTGGCGCGGGATGCCGTCGCGGAGCGGCCGGGCCGCGGGCTCGTCCCCGCGGCCGCCGTGCGCGTACGCCCATTCGAGGACGTTGAGGAGTTGCACCGGGCTCTCGACGAAGGCGAGGGTGCGGGCGGACGGCCCGGCGGGCGCGGTCACCTCAGGGCCCGTCAGACCGCTGCGGGTTCGCGGTCGACGCCCTCGGCGACGGCGCCGGCGACACGGCGCAGTTTCCGCATCGGCCCCAGTTCGCTCTCGTACACCTTCTTCACCCCGTCCCCGAGGGCCTCCTCGACGACGCGGATGTCGCGCACGAGCCGCTGGAGGCCGCCCGGTTCGACGGACGCGGCCTGGTCGGAGCCCCACATGGCCCGGTCGAGGGTGATGTGCCGCTCGACGAAGGTGGCGCCGAGGGCGACGGCGGCCAGGGTGGTCTGGAGGCCGGTCTCGTGGCCGGAGTAGCCGATCGGCACATTGGGGTACTCCGCCTGGAGGGTGTGGATCACCCGGAGGTTGAGCTCGGCGGCCTTGGCGGGGTAGGTCGAGGTGGCGTGGCAGAGCAGGATGTTGTCGCTGCCGAGCACCTCGACGGCGTGCCGGATCTGCCGCGGGGTGGACATGCCGGTGGAGAGGACGACCGTGCGGCCGGTGCCGCGCAGGGCGCGGAGCAGTTCGTCGTCGGTGAGCGAGGCGGAGGCGACCTTGTGGGCGGGGACGTCGAACTTCTCCAGGAAGGCGACGGCCTCGGTGTCCCAGGGCGAGGCGAACCAGTCGATGCCGCGCTCGCGGCAGTGCTCGTCGATCCGGCGGTACTCCTCCTCACCGAACTCCACGCGGTGGCGGTAGTCGATGTAGCGCATCCGGCCCCAGGGGGTGTCGCGTTCGACGTCCCACTGGTCGCGGGGGGTGCAGAGCTCGGGGGTGCGCTTCTGGAACTTCACGGCGTCGCAGCCCGCGTCGGCGGCGGCGTCGATGAGGGCGAAGGCGTTGCCGAGGTCGCCGTTGTGGTTGATGCCGATCTCGCCCGTGATGTAGACGGGGTGGCCGGGGCCTGCGGTCCGGTTGCCGAAGGTGCGGGTGCGCGGGGTCATTCGGGGCGGTTCCTTAAGGGGCTCGGAGATCAGAGGGTGGGGCCGAGGAGCCAGGAGGCGATCTCGCGGAGTGCTCCGCTGCCGCCCGGTGCGGAGGTCACGGCGCGGGCGGCGCCGCGCACGGAGTCGTGGGCGTCCGCGACGGCGACGGGCCAGCCGACCAGTCCGAAGCAGGGCAGGTCGTTGACGTCGTTGCCGACGTAGAGGACGCGGTCGGGGGCGACGGCGTGGTCGTCGCACCACTGCTTGAGCGCCCGGTCCTTGCGGTCGATGCCGTGCAGTACGGGCACCTTGAGCTTGCGGCCGCGCGCGGCGACCACGGCGTTGGTCTCGGTGGACAGGATGAGCAGCGCCAGCCCGGCACGGCGCAGGGCGGCGACGCCGAGGCCGTCGCCGCGGTGCACGGCGACGAGTTCCCTGCCGTCGGAGTCGATGAGGACCCGGTCGTCGGTCTGGGTGCCGTCGAAGTCCATGACGACGGCGTCGACGTCCGCCAGGCCCGGCAGGGCTGCGGCGGCGGGCCCGTCGAGCAGCGGCGCGAGGGCGCGGGCGCGGGCGAGGTCGTGCGGGTCGTCGATCTCCAGCACGCGGGCGGGGTCGGTCCGCACGAGCTCGGTACGCCCGAAGAACCGGTGCCGGTGCGCGCGGAATCCTTCCGCGCGCATGGCGTACGCGGCCCCGGTCTCGAGCAGATCCTCGGGCCGGTCCTGCCGCCGGGGGCGATGGCTCTTGTCGTGGTTGACGCCGTGCCCGCCGCTCCGCGGGGGGACGGGTGCGGGCGGCTCGCCGTGGTCGGCGGACCCTGCCGGGGGCAAGCCCCCGGCCCCCCAATCCGGGGCTCCGCCCCGACCCCCGGAACCGCGCTGCCGTGCGGTGTCCTCAATCGCCGGACGGGCTTGGCCAGGCAGCGCGGCCACGCGATCCAGCCCGTCCGGCGATTGAGGACGCGGCCGCAGGCCGCTGGGGGTCCGGGGGTCTCCCCCGGTTTCGGGAAGGGGCGGGGCTGGGGAAAAGCCCCCGGCAGGGCCCGCAGCCAAGGTGCCGCCCTCCCCGGCAGGGGCACCGGCAGGGGCACCGGCAGGGGCACCGGCAGGGGCACCGGCAGGGGCACCGGCAGGGGAATCCCGCCACACGAAGCCGTGGAACGGCGCCACGGTCAGCGCCGTATCCGCCCCCTGCTCGACCACCGCCGCCGCAACCCCGTCCACATCGGCAGCCGTCAGAAAAGGACTGGTGCACTGCACCAGAACCGCAACGGCAACCCGCCGCCCGCACATGGCCTCATACGCCTCCATCGCATGCAGCACCGCCGCCTCGCTCGACGCCGTGTCCCCCGCGATGGCCGGAGGCCGCTGCACCACCACCGCCCCGGCCCCCCGCGCCGTGGCCGCGATCCCGGCGTCGTCCGTGGAGACGACCACGTCGGTGACCAGCCGCGCCGCCCGGCACTCCCGTACCGCGCGGGCGACGAGCGGCACTCCCCCGACCGGTGCGAGGTTCTTGGCGGGCACGCCCTTCGACCCCCCGCGGGCGGGGATGACGGCGAGAACAACGGACATGGCGGCCCCTTCCGTTCCTTCCACAGAACGACTCACAGCTCCCCCAGCCGCCGGATCACCGGCGCCACCCGCTGCACACCGTGCCGGTACGCCCCCCGGGCGGCCTCCCGTACGGCCCGCCGCACGGCGCCCGGTTCGCCGGGTTCCCGGACGGCGCCCGGCAGGGGCCGCCCGTCCGGGTCGAGGCCGTGGCGGGCGAGGACGCCGGGGAGGTAGCCGGGCGCCGTCGCGCGCGTGTAGTACGGCGCGAGTGGGGGGAGCGCGGGGCGGGCGACGAGCCCGGCGACGAGCCTGCGCGCCGCGTCGTGGACGGTGCCGTGGGCGTACGGGCCGACGGCGGCGACGCCTTGGCGCGCGACCCACTCCGCGTCCGCCTCGGGGAGCTCCCCGGCGTCGAGCCGGTCCCAGGAGGCGAGGCAGCCGGATCCGAGGAAGTGGTGGTTACCGAGCGCCTCGCGGACGCCGAGGTCGGTGAGGACGGCCGTGGGGACGCCCCGGTGGAGTGACTCCAGGGCGGCGGTGGAGCTGACGGTGACCAGGAGGTCGGTGCGGTCGAGGACCTCGCCCATGTGCCCATACACGAGGCGGCAGTTGGGCGGCAGCCCGCCCGAGATCCTCGTCGCCAGTTTCTGGTACGGGAGTTCCTCGATGTGCGTGGTGTGCTCGCCGGGCTTGCTGCGGAGCTTGATGAGGACGTCGCGCGTGGGGTGCAGCCGGGCGTGCCGCACCGCGCGGCCCAGCAGGTACGTCCGGTCGGCGCGGCTCTCCGGCACGGAGGGCTGGGCGGCGAACACCACGGTGAACGGCCGGGGTTCGGCCCCGACAGCGCCTCCCGGGAAACCCCCTGGGGCACCAGCACCCCCGGCATCGGCTCCGGTCGCCTCGGAGAGGAACGGCAGCGCCCATTCCGTCACACTGTCCGCAGCCGCCCCTGCCCCCTCGTAGACCTCGCGGAAACGCGCCACGTCCTGAGGGGAGTTGGCGAGGACGATGTCCGCGCCGTGCCGGAGGAGGAGGCCGTCGGCGAGCTTCTCGTAGACGACGCCCACATAGCCGGTGACGACGACGGGCCGGCGGGCCGCTGTCCCCCATGCGTGCGCCAGCCCGTGGAGTGCGGCCTGTACGGCGCCTCCGACGCAGGCCAGGACGACGATGTCGTACCGTTCGCGGTCGGCCGTGCGGACGAACTCGACGGCCGTGATCTCGCGGAGCGTCTCCGCGCGCACGCCGACCTCGGCGAGCTGCCGGACCGTCGGCGTCGCGCGGCCCCTCAGCAGCAGGCCGTCGAGCCGGGCGTGCGGCGCGAGGCGGTGCGCGGTGAGGGCGCCCCATTTCCACCGGGTGTCGGAATCGGCGAGCACGGCGATCCGCGGTGGCGATTCGGTACGTGATGGCACACGGAAGACGATAGAAATGCATTCCGTTTTGCTGCCCAACGTGAGCGCAACAACCGGTAAACAGCACACCGACGGTCGGCGAATCAGCCCGGCGCCGCGGCGGGTTCATCGTTCCGCCGTGCTTCGTTCACCTTCGCGCCCGCCCCTCGTCAAGACGAATGCCGGAGGGCCGCCTAGGGTCACGGGAGTGGTCAAGCTCTCCGTCATCGTGCCGTTCTTCAATGTGCAGACCTATGCGCCCGACACACTGCGAAGTCTGCGCGCGAACACCCGCGAGGATTTCGAATTCATTCTCGTGGACGACTGTTCGACCGATGGCACGCCCGAGCTCCTGGACCGCGCCGCGCGCGAGCTGCCGGGCGCCCGGGTCGTGCGCCACGCGCGGAACGGCGGCCTCGCCACCGCCCGGAACACCGGACTCGACGCGGCGAACGGCGAGTACCTCACCTTCCTCGACGGCGACGACTGGCTCGCGCCGGGCTACCTCGCACAACTGCTCGCGGTGATCGATGAGTTGGCGGTGGACTTCGTCCGCGCGGACCACGTCCAGTGCACGGGCCGCGTCCGGACCGTGCAGCGGGTGCCGCACGGCAGGCGCGGGGTGGTGCTGGACCCGCGCGCCGCGATACTGCCCGCCGACCGTTCGACGTCCGTCGACTACGCGTACGCGTGGGCGGGGATCTATCACCGCCGGCTGCTGGACGAGGGGCTGCTGCATTTCCGGGACGGATTGCGCACCGCCGAGGACCGGCCGTGGATCTGGCGGCTGCACCGCGAGGCGCGCACCTTCGCGGTGACCGGTCTGCTGGGCGTCTTCTACCGCCGGGGAGTGGCGACTTCGCTCACGCAGATCGGCGATGTGCGGCAACTCGATTTCCTGCGCGCATTCGATCAGGTAATCGAGGAGACGGCGCACGACAAGGACGCGGACGCACTTCTCCCGAAAGCCGTTCGAACGTACTGCGCCATCATTTCCCATCAGCTCGGCACGATCGAACGCTTTGAACCCGCCGTGGCCCGGACGCTGCGTTCGAGGAGCGCGGCCGCGCTGCGGCGATTGCCCCCGGATCTGGTCAAGGACGCCGTGAATTCCATGGATTACGACCGCGCCGTCAGGCTGCGCAGGCTGCGCCGCCGCCCCACCGCCCCGGGGGTCGGCGCCTGATGCCGCGCACACAGATCTTCCTGGCGTCGACGCTGTACGGCGTCGCCACGCTCGCCGCCGCCCTGGACGCCGGGTGTTTCGCCCCCGCCGACCGCAGGCTGCTGCTCGTCGCCAACACGGCGGCCGTCCCGGAGACCACGCCGGGCCCGGACGAGGCGCCCGGCTTCGACCGGCTGCGGGCCCGCTTCGACGGCGTGCTGTCCTGGAACGAGACGATCCGTCCGTTCCACCCCGGCGGCTGGGCGCCCCGCCCGGACGACGCGCCCCTGTGGGAGCGGCATCTGCGGCTGCTGTGGGGGCTGGGCGAGGACGATCTGGAGCTGGTCGTCGAGTCGATCCAGGTGAACCCGGCACAGGCGCTCGCCCTGTGCTTCCCGGACGCGCCGCTGGACGTCTACGCGGACGGCCTGATGAGCTACGGGCCGACGCGCAGCAAGCTCGATCCGCTCGTCGGCACCCGGGTCCGCAGGCTGCTGCACCTGGACCTGGTGCCGGGGCTGCGGCCGCTGCTGCTCACGGAGTTCGGGGTCGTCCCTGAGCTCGTGCCGACCGCCGCCTTCACCGCGGTGGTGGACGGGCTCGTCGAGGCCGTGCCGCCGGTGGCCGCCCCGGAGGGCGCCGCGCTGCTGCTCGGCCAGTATCTGTCGGCACTGGAGATCCTCACCGCCGAGGAGGAGGAGCGGCTGCATGTGCGCATGCTGCGCGGCGCGGCCGGGCGCGGACACCGGCGAGTGGTCTTCAAGCCCCACCCGTCCGCCCCGGCCCACTGGTCGCGGACACTGGAGGAGGAAGCGGCGCGGCTGGGCGTGGATCTCACGGTCCTGGACACGCCTGTGCTGGCCGAGGTGGTGTGCCGGAGCGTCCGGCCCGCGCTGGTCGTCGGCTGCTTCTCGACCGCGCTGCTGACGGCGAGTTCCTTCTACGGTCTGCCCGTCGCCCGTACCGGCACGGATCTGCTGCTGGAGCGGCTCACTCCGTACCAGAACAGCAATCGCGTCCCGGTGACGCTCGTCGACGCGCTGCTACCGCCCCTGGAGGGCACCGCGGAGCGACGGCCGCCATCCGGCGAGGAGTTGCAGGGGCTGCTGGAGGCGGTGGGCTTCGCGATGCAGCCGCAGGTCCTGCCGGGGCTGCGGGAGGCCGCCGAGCGGTATCTCGCCGCGCACCTGGACGCCCGTACGCGCCCGTACTTCAAGCGGCGCCGTCTCACCGCCCTGGCGCTGCCGGGGGCGGTGCCCTCCCAACTCGCCTTCCTGCCGCGCAATCCGACCGTACGGAAGGTGGCCCGGCGCGCGCGGGCGATGCACAGGCGCTTCGCGCTGCGCGTCTCCGGGGGGCACCCGGGCGCCCGGAAGGTATCGCCGGACGCGGCACCCGCAAGGAACGGAGCGGCACGTTGAGGTACCGCGCAGGGCTTCCCACCGTGCCGGTGGACGCCGTCCCGGCACAGGCGAACGGCGCCGACGCGGCAAGGACCTCCGGGCACGCCTCGGCGGACTCCGGGCATAGGCGCAGCGCAGCGCCCGGCCGGCTGCGCGCGCTGGACGGGCTGCGGCTGATCGCCGCCCTGATGGTGGCGCTGTACCACTACGGCGGCCGGGACGGCGACGTCAGCCGGGCGTGGGGCGCCTCGCCCCGGCAGGAATTCCCCACGCTGTCCGGGGCGTTCGCGTACGGCTGTCTCGGCGTGGAGGTCTTCTTCGTCATCAGCGGCTTCGTGATCTGCATGAGCGGCTGGGGGCGCCCGCTGCGCTCCTTCGTCGCGTCACGGGCGGCCCGCCTCTACCCGGCCTACTGGGCCGCGATCGTCCTGGTGACGCTGGTGTTCGCGCTGCCGTGGGTCTCGTACAGGACGGTCTCGGCGAGCGACACCCTGGTGAACCTCACCATGCTCCAGCAACCGGTCGGCGCGCAGCGGGTGCTGGGGGTGTGCTGGACGCTCTGGGCGGAGCTGCGGTTCTACGCGCTGTTCGCGCTGTTCGTCGTGCTGCCGGGGGCGACGCGGCGCCGGGTGGTGATGTTCTGCGCGGTGTGGACGCTGGCGACAGTGGTGACGACCGCCTCGCACGTGGAGCTGCTGCGGGTGGTGGTGATGCCGGAGTACTCGGCGTTCTTCATCGGCGGCGTCGGCCTCTACCTGATCCACCGCTTCGGCCACGACGCGCTGTCCTGGGGGATCGTGGGCGTGAGCTTCCTGGTGGGCCAGCACTACGCGGTGACGGGGCTGTGGCATCCCCCGAACCCGCACTACTTCTCGTACCGTTCGCCCTACGCCATCATCGCCGTCCTCGCCCTGGGCTACGCGGCCGTGGCCCTCATCGCCCTCGGCAGGGCCGGCTGGGCGAACTGGCCCTGGCTGACGGTCGCGGGCGCGCTCACCTACCCCTTCTACCTGGTTCACGAACACCTCGGCTGGGTGACCATCGCGGCCCTCCACCGCAAACTGGGCATCCCGTCGTACGCGACGTTCGCCCTGACGATCCTGCTGATGCTGTGCCTGGCGTGGCTGCTGCACCGCTGCGTGGAACGGAGGCTGACCCCGGCGCTGCGGAGGGCTCTGAGCGGCTGAGGGGCGGGGCCTTTCAGGTCACGGCGTCGTCACGGCGTTTCGTGCCGCGGTAGCAGGGTGGCCTCTATCCCCGCGATGACGACGCGGAGGCCGTCCTCGTAGCCCGCGTCGAGGTCTCCGAAGAACTCCCAGCCGGCCTCGGTGGTGAGCGGGTGCCCGGACAGCTTCCGGGCGCGGTCGGTCATTTCGTACACGGGATCGCGGTCGGCCGTCGGTGTGGGGTAGACGGACTGCTCCTCTATGACGTGCCCGACGGTGTACGCGCAGACGGTCCACCAGGCGCGGGCGGCCGCGCGCGGCGTGAAGCCCGCCTCGACGCAGTCGCGCAGGATCCGCTCCACCGGGGTGGCGTAGCTGGTGTCGGTGAAGCGCGTGCCGCTGAAGACCTTGGCGCCGTCACGGTAGGCGAGCAGGTGGCGGCGCATCTCACGGATGGCCGCGGTCAACCGCTCCTGCCAAGTGTCGCCCTCGGCGGCCGAGATGGGCTCGGCCATGCGGCGGAACATCTCGGTCGCCACTTCGTCGAGCAGCTCCTGCTTGTTCTTGAAGTGCCAGTACAGGGCCGGGGCCTGGACGTCGAGCTCCTTGGCGATCCTGCGCAGGGTGAGCCCTTCGAGGCCCACCTCGTTCAGCAGGCGGAGGGCGGTGTCCGCGACCTGGGCGCGATCGATTCGATTTGCCACCTTGACAGCTTAACGCTGTTCAGTTCACTCTGGGTAGGTGAACTTAACGTCGTTAAGGGGGTTGGTCATGGATTCCATGGACTTCGACGTGGTGAGTGACCCAACGAGTGACGCAGTGAGTACGGCCGCGCCGGGGACGGCCGTACCGGATACCGACGTGCTGATCGCGGGGGCGGGCCCGACCGGTCTCGTCCTGGCCATCGATCTCGCCCGCCGCGGCATCCGCCACCGGATCGTCGAGCGCTCCGAGCGCGGCTTCCCGGGCTCGCGGGGCGCCGGGATCCAGCCCCGCACGCTGGAGGTGCTGGACGACCTGGGCGCGATCGACGCCCTGCTGGCGGAGGCCGGCCCGTGCCCGCCGGTCCAGACCTGGGCCGGTACGGAGCGCATGAGCACCTGGGATCTGGTCGAGCGGGGCGAGCCCGGCCCGGCCGTGCCGTATCCCGAGCTCGTGATGCTTCCGCAGTGGCGCACGGTGGAGCTGCTGTACGCGCGGCTCCACGAGCTGGGCGGCCGGGTCGAGTTCAGCACCGGGCTGACGGCCTTCACCCAGGACGCGGACGGCGTCACGGCGGAGGTACGGCATGCCGACGGCCGCACCGAGACCGTACGGGCGGGCTATCTGGTGGCCGCGGACGGCGGCCGCAGCACGGTGCGCAAGGCGCTCGGCATCCCCTTCGAGGGCAAGCAGGTGGACGCCCGCCCCGTCCTGCTGGCGGATCTCCGGCTGGAGGGGCTGGACCGCGACCACTGGCACATGTGGCCCAAGGCGCCGGGCGGGCTGCTGGCCCTGCGCCCGCTGGAGGGCGAACAGGGGCTGTTCCAGCTCATCGCCGCCTTCGACGACACCACACATGTGGTGGACACCGAACGTGAAGCCACCCCCGAGGCCGTGGCCCGTCTGATCGAGGAACGCACCGGGCTGCGAGGGCTGCGGGTCGACAAGGTCGGCTGGTCCTCCGCCTTCAAGCCGAACGCGGCGATGGCGGAGCGCTTCCGCACGGGCCGGGTGCTGCTCGCCGGCGACGCCGCGCACATCCACGCCCCGTCGGGCGGCCAAGGCCTCAACACCAGCATCCAGGACGCCTACAACCTGGGCTGGAAGCTCGCGGCCGTCCTGCGGTACGGCGCGCCGGAGGCCCTCCTCGACTCGTACGACACCGAGCGGTCGCGCGTGGCGGCCGGGGTCCTCGGCCTGACCACCCGGCAGTTCGGGGTGGACCGCGCCACGGGTAACGGCTTCGCCCAACGGGGCCGGGAAACCCAGCAGCTCGGTCTGAACTACCGCGACAGCCACCTCACCCGGGAGGCACGCCGGGACGTCCCCGCGTCCGCCCTGCACGCGGGCGACCGCGCCCCGGACGCCCCGTGTCACGACCGGACGGGCAGCCCCGTCCGCCTCTTCGACGCCTTCCGGGGCCCGCACTTCACCTTGCTGGACCTCACGGGGCGGGGGCCCGAGCTGCCGGAGGCGGAGTGGCTGCGCGTGTACCGCGTCGGCGGACCGGGGGCGGATCTGCTCGACACCGACGGCCACGCCATGTCGGCCTACGGCCCGGGGCTGTTCCTCGTCCGGCCGGACGGCTATGTGGCACTGGCGACGGACGGCCCGGAAGACGTACGGGAGTACGTGGCATCCCTGCTGCAGACGCCGATATCCGCGTAGGCCACGCGGTGCGACGGCCGGCTCGGCCGTCGCACCACGTACGCGCCGGGCGTCAGGGCGCATCCGCTCGGCGGGGGCGGCGGGTCATTGCAGCGCGGCTACGCCGCGAGTTCATACGTCTCCAGGCGCTTGATCATGCGGCGCACGATCAGCAGCGGGATCACCCCGAAGAAGCCGAACGACATGTGGACCGCGACACCTCGTCCAGCCACCGGATTTCGGTGACCAGCGGGAAGGCCGTCAGTCCGCTCAGCACGAGGCCGACGATAAAGACGGCCAACCAGATACGGATACAGCGCCGGAGCGGCCGGGCCGCACCCCGCGTCCGTTACGCCTGGGGCGGCAGCAGCGGCAGTACCGCGTGGCACGCGGGTGGCACGGCGGCGCCCGGGGCGAGGGCGTTGCGGACGAGGCGCAGGGTGATGTCGTCGTAGACGGCATCACCGTGGTCGGTGAGGTCCAGGGGGCAGACGTCCTGCGTCACGATGTTGGTGACGTTGACGGCGGGCGGGAGCTGGGCCTCGGGCACGGTGACCACTCCGTCGGTACGGGAGATGATCGTGGTGTACTCCACGCCGGGCCGGGTGTACCCGCCCTCGGCGGTCTCGCGCAGGAAGGGCGAGTCGGCGGTGAGGTCCCCGCAGGCGGCGCAGACCAGGTCACGGACCTGTGGCAGGAGGGGCGTCCGGGCCACGAGGGGAAGCAGTCCGTACAGGTGCACGCCGCGGCTGGCGGGCTCGATGCCGACCATGTGGGCGACCTTGTCCCGGCCGTGCAGGCGGTTGATGTAGTACAGCGGCAGCAGGCCGCCCTGGGAGTGGCCGACCAGGTCCACGCGCGAGGCGCCGGTCGCGGCGAGCACCCGGTTCACGAAGGCGGCGAGCTGCCGTCCCGATTCCCGCATCGGACCCAATTGCTGGAACGGACTGCCTTCCACACCGCCGTAATTGAATCCGAAGACGCAGTAACCGTCACCGTGCAGCTGCGGGGCGAGCCGCGACCAGTTGACGTAGACGTTCTCCAGCGTGCCGTTCACCAGCACCACCGGACGTGGACGGGCCCGGCTCAACCGGCAATTCGGGTCGTTGACCCCGGCCGGATACGCCCGCGGGTGGGCGACCGAATACAGCAGGGCCGTCGGAAAATTACTCTGCACCGGACCTGTTCGCGGAGCCGCAGGCGCCTGCGGCTCCGCCGCCATGGCCGACGCGGGCGCGAATGCCATCACCACTCCCAGCACCCAGGCCGCCACTCGCGTGCCCATGCTCAGAACGTCCCCGAGTGCGCCATGTTTTCCAGTGTCCGCACCAGCGTTCGCCTGAGTGCGGCCTGGGTACGGTGCGCCTGTGGCGTGTCGACGAACAGGGAGTTCACGTACAGCCCGTCGTCGTTGCGGTGGAACCAGAAGCAGATGCCGTTGCTCTGCGAGGCCCAGATGTGCTTCCTGGCCTTCCAGGCGGCGTGGTTCTCCGATCCCGGGGCCTTTCTGAAGTCCAGGTAGGAGAAGAAGTTGACGGCGAACGGCCAGTTGCGCATGGCGAAGTACTCCGGGGCCAGCAGGCGCCACACCTGGACGAAGGGGACGTCGATATGGCGCCGCATCTCGGTGGACGCGGCCCGCACGTTCCCCATGATTTCCGTGAAGTCCTCGTGGTGCACGGAGAATTCGATGGGCATCGTGTTGATGAACCAGCCCATGGAGTGCGCGTAGGAACCGCGGCCGCGTTCGCTGACCGGCATGAAGGCCCGGTAGACATCTGGCCCGCCCTCCTTCTTCAGAGCGACCCCGACAGCGGCGAGGATGCCCATGAAGAGTCTCCCGCCCACCGCCTGGCAGCGGGTCTCCAGTGCTTCGACGTCCGCGGCGGCGAGCAGCAGGCCCGCCTCGTTGATCGTGGGATACATACAGCCCGGCTCGACACCGAGGTCCAGCGGGAACGCCGGGAAGAAATCGCCGTTCCGCTCCACGAACCCCTTCCAGTACTCCAGCCGACCGTCGTCGGCGGCCATGGACCGATTGCGGCGCCGCTGCTCGTGACTGAACCCGAGGTAGCTGCCGGCCTCGGGGAAAGCGGGCTGCCGGCCGTGCGAGAACTCCTCGTAGGCGGTGGCGATGTCGTGCACGGCGATGGGTGTTGACATGCCGTCGGTCACCAGGTGGTCGCAGGCGAAGTACACCGTGGTGGATTCGTCCCTGACCACCGCCCCCATGCCGATCAGGGGCCACGAAAGCGTGTCGATGCCCTGGAAGAAGCGGTGGATGTACGAGCCGATTTCCTCGGCGGTGTCGGTGTTCCCGACGTCGACGAGTTTGAGTGCGACGTCGTCGGGTTCGAGGATGGCGCAGGTCAGGTCACCGGCGAGCTGCTGAAAGGTGCAGCGCAGGGCCTCGTGCCGGCGCACGAAGTGCAGCAGCGCGGATTCGAGTGCCTGAAGGTCGACGGGGCCGTGGATCTCGAATGTTCCGGCGACGTAGGTGGAGATCGGATCGTTCGCGCTCCGCGCGTCCTGGGCGGCGGTGAAATGTTTCACCTGGTTGTACGTCGTGGTCTCGTGCGACTGCGGAGGAATGACGGACCCACGCATTTTCGTGGAGACCATCTTCCACTCGAAGACGCGTCCGGGTGCGATCTCCATCTCTTCGATGGGAACTTGAAGCACGATGGCTCTCTCCGTCGTCAGCCGCCATGTCGCTCACGCGGCCGGGGCCGATCCCTTCACCGCGCTCACTCGTGAGCCCAACGAACAGTCGGCCCTGCGGAAACGGGTCGGCCGATGCCGTTCCGGCGGATGGTGGGGGTGGTCCCGTACGCGCCGGCACGACTCCGCCGGGCCGCCGCGCCGCCCCCGGACGGCGCGCGCCCCGCCCCCGGCGCCTGCCCAGGGGCAGCACCCGTAGGTACGCTGACATCAGCATCGCGACCACCTGAGGATGGTGCGCCATGGTGGGTGCAGTCGTGTTCCTTATCCTGATCGGCGCCGCGTGGTACGGGATTTCCAGGGCCAGGGCTCGTTTCGACCCACCGCCGTTCCGGCGGCCCAAAGCGCGGTCTTCACGAACGGGGTCGGGGGCTCCGAGCAGCCACTCGAGGAGGGCCGACGATATGACGGACACCTCCGCAGGTTCCGTGGGCTCCACAGGCTCCACAGGCTCCACAGGCTCCACAGGCGGCGAATTCCTCACGGGAGGCAGCGACCTCGGCAGCAGCGGCTCCCATTCCTCCGGCCACAGCGGTTACGACGGCGGGAACAGCGGCGGCCACGACAGCGGATATGGCGGCAGTCACCACGATCACAGCAACCACCACCATCACTACGGAAGCGGTCACAACAGTCACAGCAGTCACCACGACGGTGGCAGTCACCACAGCAGCCATCACGACAGCGGAAGCGGAAGTTCCAGCAACACCGACAGCGGTTTCAGTGGGTTCTGACCAAGGGGCGATCACCGCACCCGAAATCCGATTGCCCGCCTCCGGGGTCCCGGCCGAGAATCGCGATCATGCAGACAGTGCTGGCAGCGGACCAGATCGAGCAGTTCGTCACCGACGGCTTCGTCCATCTTCCGGAGGCGTTTCCGCGCTCGGTGGCCGAGGAGTGCCGG
Source organism: Streptomyces sp. NPDC002537 (assembly GCF_053594975.1). Classification (NCBI taxonomy): domain Bacteria; kingdom Bacillati; phylum Actinomycetota; class Actinomycetes; order Kitasatosporales; family Streptomycetaceae; genus Streptomyces; species Streptomyces sp. NPDC002537. The sequence goes on along the minus strand of NZ_JBSFWT010000020.1, from coordinate 46,347 downwards.
GCGTTCCTGTGGCGCGAGACCGGGCTCGATCCGGATGACCCCGGGACGTGGAACGAACCGGTCATCAGGCTTGGCGGTTACGCGGACGAGCCGTTCCAGCGTGCGGCCACGAGCCCGCGTCTGCACGGTGCCTTCGATCAACTGGTGGGCGCGGGACGGTGGGTGCCGCGTGTCGGTCTGGGCACCTTTCCCATCCGGTTCCCCCACCCCGCCGACCCCGGCGACACCGGGTGGCACATGGACGCCAGTTATACCCCTGAGGGGGAGACGGGTTACTGGCTCAACCTCCGTTCCCGCGGCCGGGCGCTGCTGATGCTGTTCCTGTTCTCCGACGTCGACGCCGACCACGGGCCGACCCGGATCAAGGTCGGCTCGCACCTGGACGTCCCGGCGTTCCTGGAACCGGCCGGCGAGCGTGGCGTCGACCTCTTCGCTCTGTGCGGGACCATGGACGCCGCGGGCCGGCTGGATGCCCCCGACCGTCCGGAAGTCCTCGCCACCGGCCGGGCCGGTGACGTCTACCTCTGCCACCCGTTCCTGGTCCACGCCGCCCAGCCCAACCGCGGCACCGTCCCCAGGTTCCTCGCCCAGCCGCCCCTGATGCCGACCGGCCTCCTCGATCTCGACCGCGGCGACGGCGCGTACTCCCCTGTCGAACGCGCGGTCCGGCTCGGACTGGGCCTGTAGTCACAGGCCGGGCGCGCAGGGGACCGCCCCGCGGAGCGCGGCGCGTACGGCGGACGCGCCGCGGCGGGCGGCCGCCATGGCGCCCGAGGTGTCGTCGAGAGGGGGCGGCGGCTCGGCTGCCGATTCCCACACGGGTGGCGGCGCGAAGTGCCGTTCCATGGCCCGCTGTTCGGCGAAGGTCGGTGCGTCCGGCATCTTGCGCAGCAAGCGGTTCCGGATGATCCCGGCGGCGGAGTGGATGTGGGCCGGTAGCCCGCCGGTCAGCGCTTCCCGGACCTCGGCGATGCACGCGCCCCGCTGGAACCACTCCCCCGCGAGCGGGGCGAGCCGGGCGATGTCCGGGCCCGTCAGCCGTAGCCGACGTTCGGTACGGGAGACGGCGGCGAGGGCGTGGACGCCCTGCTGGACGAAGGGCGGGGGTACGGCCACCGAGGCGTCCGGCACGGCGAGTCCGGGCTTCGGTTCCGGCCCTTCCGGTTCTTCCGGTTCTTCCGGCCCTTCCGGTTCCGGTTCGGGCTCCGGCTCAGCCGGAGCGGGTTGGGGAGGTTGGTGGTACGTGTTCTCACCGTTGTTGTCTTGGTAACGACCGACGGACCGGCTACTCGGCTGACCGACGGCCGGTTTTTCGGTACTCGGCCGCCCGGCCCGTACGGCGGCGGCCTCCTCGGCCGTCAGCGGCACCCCGGAGACGAGTTGCTCGGTGGTCCACCGCCCGCCCCGCCCCTGCTCGCGCCACTCGTGGTAGTACCCGGCGGCGGCCAACTCCCGCTTCGCACGGATGAATCCCGTGGTCTTGATCCCGGCCCGCTCCGCCACCTGCCACAGCGCCAGGTCGACACCGGGCGGCAGCGACAGCTGCCAGATGAGCAGGCGTACGGCGTCCGAGGACAGTTTCGGATCGCGGATGACCTCGTTGGCAACCTGCGTGAAGGAGCGCGCAGGCGCGATAGCATGCCGGAACACTTGGTGGGCCGATCTCCCTACCGGGTGTAGACCCCTGGGTCCGGTGTTGCGAGCACCGCCAGGGGTCGCCTCGTATACGGCACGAGGCAACCCGCGTTCCGTCACCGTAAATCAGAACTTCCGCCCGGACGCGGCTACTTGCCCGGCTTCCCCCGAATGGGTAACCAGTGCTGTGACCGCGCACCAGGACATGGAAGGAATCACCCGACCCTCAGCGGCAGAAGGACGACTCAGGAGGCGGACGGCTCGATCTCCCCCGCAAAGACGATGACCTGGTCGATGAGGCTCCGCCGCAGATGGACGACGTCCGTTCCCGTCAGGCGGGGGCCTCCGTCCGGCGTGGTGAAGACCCACTGGTACCGGGCCCATTCGTCAGGCATGTCCACCGCTGAGCAGCGCGCCATCGTGCCGGTCCCCGCCGGGTGGCGCCGGATGTCCAGCACGAACCGCTCGACCGCCGCGATTCCTTCGCTGCGGCCCAACGGCCCCCAGAAGACCACGTCCGAGGTCAGGGCCTGGGAGAGCAGGGCAGTCACATAGCTGTCGTCCGAGGCGTTGAACGCGGAGATGAACGTGTCGATCGCGGAGCGTGCCGTCTCTTCCTGCATGCCCCAGTAATACCAGCCGTTGTGCGTGCGCTCGTCCCGCGAGCCGCCTTCCGATCACGGTGGATCATCCTGGTCACAGCACTGGCTCTCCCACTCTCACACGGGCAGGTGCCAACTCGGGCCGTCAGGACTGCCCAGCCATACCCGCTGCCGGTTCGGAGCGGCGGTCAGGCCGAACGCGGTCTGCGGTGGTGAACCGGCCTTCCGCCACGTCCCGATCGCTTCTTCGACCGCGTCCCACAGGCGGGCCGGGCCGCCCTGGCGGACGACGTACCCGCCGCCCCCGTCCGGCACCAGCGTGGCGAACGACCGGCCCTGCAGATCGATCAGGTGATCCAGCATGGGGCCGCCGTCCGTGCTCATGCCCAGGTACTGGGCGGCCGGTGCGCCGCCAGACTCGGCAGGGTGAAGGAGGACGTCGGGTCACCGCGAACGGGGCCATCGGCCTCGGTGGGGTGGGTGGTTCCGTCGAGCTGGGTCACCAACGTCTCGTCCGTGTACGCCTCTTCCAACCATGCGTCCGCGTCGGCCTTCTTCGGCACGACCGGCGTCCACATGGTCCCGCGAGGGCTGTGGGACCACCGGAAGAACGTGCGGACGAACTCGTGCCGGGGCACGTTCTCGACGGCCGCCCGCCACGCGGGTGAGCGCAGACGGCCACTCTCCTCAAGCCGGTCGGCCAGCCGCTTGCGCAGCCGCGCGGCCTGCTGTTCGTCCACCGCGACGGGGGTGGGATCGGTCATCCGGTGAGTCCCTTCTCCAGCAGATCGGCCAGGGCCATGGTGATGGCCTCAGCCGTAAAAGCAGTCCGACAGTCCTCATGCGACCAGCCCCTGAGGGCGTTCGACGAGGTGGCCGCGTTCGAAGCGGGCAGGTCCGCCCAGGACTCCGACGATTCGCGGTAGCCGTCGATCATGGCCGAGGCAGCGGCAGGACGGGCAACCGCGGGTGCCGCAGGTACTGCCCGCCTTCGCTGACGTGCAGCGTGAACGTCTCCGGCCCTGGGCGGCCGGCCTCTTCGTACGCGTCCAGGACGCTCTCGACCCGCTCCCAAAGCTTCACCGGCCCGTCCTCGCGCACCTCCCAACCGCTGTCCGTCGGGGTGAGGGTGGCGGCGGAACCGGTCGCCACGTCGACCAAGTGCACCACGTCGCCGACGGTGCCCATCTGCGCGCCCGGCACGGAACACTGCGCGAGGAACCGCAAGTGGAACGCCTCCTCGGTCGCGGCCGTGATCCGCTCCGGGCCGTGCCGGGTCGGACGTCCGGCCCCGGGCAGACCCGCCGCCCAGTGGGCCGGGTTGCCGAACGCCGGTGCCGCGTGGACGCGCGCTGACATGAAAGAGACCGTTCCGGGCAGCAGTTGGCCCTCGGCGGTGCCGTCGCCGTTCACCGTCAGCAGCACACGGGCGCATCCATAGAGCCAGCCCGACAGAGTGAGCAGGATCTTTCCGCCCGGCCGGGTCTGGGCCGGCAGGGCCGACGGCACGGCGCGGAAGGAGCAGGCTGCCACGATCCGGTCGAACGTCGCCTCGGGCCAGTACCCGTACAGCCCGTCCGCCACCGCCAGGGTCGGGGTGTAGCCCGAGGAGTACAGCGCGTCGGCCGCCTGCTCCAGCCGACGGCCGTCCACCTCGATGGAGGTCACCGCGGCCGAGCCGAGGTACTCGCAGGCGAGCGCGGTGGAGTACCCGGTGCCCGTGCCGATCTCCAGCACCGCGTGCCCTTCCCGCACATCGGCGTCCGCCCACATCCGCACCACCAGTGACGGCAGGGTGGAGGAGGAGGTCGGGGCCCCGCCGTGCCGTACGGTCGGCTGCTTCCAGTCGGGTTCGTCGCCGTCGAACTGGGTGACCAGCGTGGTGTCGGAGTACGCGGCGGCCAGCCACCGGCCGTGGTCGAGCTCTGCGGTGACCGGCTCCCACACCGTCAGCCCCTGCCCGTCGCGCTCGTCGGCAGGCAGGTAGAAGCCGGGCACGAAGCGGTGCCTCGGCACCGCCTCCACCGCCGTCCGCCAGCCGGGGTCGGTCAGGACGTCGCCCTCGGCGAGGGCCTTTGTCATCGCCTCGCGCAGCCGCGCCGCGTCGGTCTCCAGGTCGCCGGTGGTGTTCACGGCGTGACTCCGTTCTGCAGAAGGTCGGCGAATGCCTCGGTGATGTCGGGCGCGTCGGGCAGCCAGCCCCACTGCCCGTTCGGGTTGCACTCGATGAACACCCAGTCCTCCGGGTCTTCGCCATCGCCGGTCAGGGCGAAGTCGAAGCAGCCGAAGAGCAGGCCAAAGGCCGTGAGGTAGTTGTGCAGGACCGCCGTGAGCGGCGCAGGCACGGCGATGGGGGTGTGGATCAGGTTGTCCCAGTTGCCCCGGCGCCAGTCCAGGGCACCGTCTGGCGTGGCGATCCGCTGAGCGAAAACCCGTCGGCCGACCACCGTGACACGCACGTCGCCGGTCTTGGGGATCTCGGCCTGGAACAGGTGCGCGGTCACCGCGAGGGAGTCGTCGAAGTCGTCGGGATCGACGCGCTGGGCCCAGATCGCGCCGGTGTGCCCGTCGTCGTCGCGAGGCAGGCCGCGGAACGTCTTGTAGATGACGGGCCCGTGGTCGGTGGCGAACTTCCGTACGGCCTCGATGTCGTTGGTGACCAGCGTCGGCGGCACGGTGAGGCCGAGCCGAACAGCCCGCTGGAGCTGGGCGGGCTTGAAGTCCGCGCGGGTGACCGCCGAGGGATGGTTGACGTAAGTGGCGCCGTGCAGGTGGTTCAGAATGCCGCCGAGCCCGTGCCGGGCCTCGGCAGTGGCGAAGTCGCGCTGCTGGGCGGGCAGGTGCGCGAAGCGGGACGTGTACGGGGTGGGGCGGCGGTAGTACACCGCCGCCACCTCCCCCAGCTCCACCTCGCGGCTGGCCGTCCGCAACTGCCCGCCCCAGGCCGACGCCCCGGCGCCGATACGGGCCCCGAAGATCAGGCCCGGCCCGATGTCGGCCGGGTCGATGCGGGCGACGGGCACCTCACGCTCGTTCAACGCGGCGATCACGCGGTCCGCGGTGACATCCTCCAGAGACGTGATGACCAGAACGAGGGGAGCCATCGCCGCCTCAGTCCGACTCGTAATCGGTCGTGTGGTCGTCCTGCGTCTGCGGCTGCGGGCTCTTCCCGTCACCGCCACCGGACATCGACGCGGTGCCCGTGGTCTTGGACGAGCCGTGCTTGCCCATCTCCACCACTTGGCCGACCGTGTCGGTGTAGATGGCGGTCTGCGTGGCCGCGTCCAGCTCGACGGCCGCGTACGACGGAGGGCCGACCGGCAGCCGGTCCGTGACCAGCCGCATCGCCCACGGAGCCTGAGACGGGGGTGCAAGCGTCGCCATGCGAGATCCCTTCCCCTTGCGTCATGCGGACGGCCGGACGGCCTCCGCCCGAGCAGAATTCACCCACCTGATGCCCGCCGACCAGTACCGTACGGCGAGCCTCACGGTGGCACGGAACCGGGCGAGCAGGCTCACCCCTGGACAATTACTCCTGGTACGGCCCCGGATGAACCTCCCGGCAGTGCGCCGCGAGCCTCCGGCGGAGCCGTTCCGCCTTCGCGGTGCCTTCGCGTAGTTCCACGCGCCAGATGGTCGCGGCGAGGATCGCGCACGTCTCACAGGCCGACTTCCACACGCGCGGGGTGGCGGGCGGGCCGGACGAGTGCGGCAGTGCGATGGGCGGGGCCATCGGCAGAGGGATCAGCATGGCGCGTACCCCCGCCGTACCAGTTCGTTGCGGCGACTTGTCAAGGTGACCGTCATTTGTTCGACCCTTCGTGTGTTCCACCTTCATCAGGTGGGCAACTCCCGTGTAGGGGCACCAGAGTTGTCGTACGCGCGTGGCCGTACCAGGGGTTGCGGCGTAACACCCGGGAAGTTAAGGAAGGGCCCCGCTCATGACCGTTGAAGCCGACCGGCCGGACCCGACCGCGAGCATGCTGGCCTTCTTCGGCTCGGAAGCGCTCCGGCTGCGCACGAAAGCCGGATGGTCGCAGGAGACGACGGCCAAGGAAGCCCACTCGACACACGCGATGATCAGCTACGTCGAGAACGCGAAGCGGGTGCCGTCGAAGGAGCTGGCGGAGAGTCTCGACGCGGCGTTCCGGACGGACGGGCATTTCGGGCGGCTGCATCCATTGGTGATGCGATATGCGTACCCGAAGTGGTTTGTGCCATACGTCGAGTTGGAAGAAGGAGCAGAGTCCATTCGGGCGTTCCAAGGCCAGGTCGTTCACGGGCTGCTCCAGACCGAGGGCTACGCGCACGCCATGTTCACAGCCGCACGAGCCGTCAACCCGGATGATCTCGTGGCGGCCCGAATGTCACGACAGAGCTTCCTCGAGCGTGAGACCCGGCGCTGGTTCATTCTGGACGAGCCCGTTCTCATCCGTCCCATCGGCGGCAGGGATGTTATGCGGGAGCAACTTCAGCGTTTGCTCATCGCGGGGCAGGACCCGCGTACCGTCATTCAAGTGATTCCTCGCAGTGTGGCCGCCCACGCCGCTCTGAACGGTTCATTCACGCTCTTGAGCTTTGACCAGGGTTCAGATGTGCTGCACGTGCAGGGCTTCCCGCAAGGGCGAACCACGGCGGATACCTGCGAGGTTGAAGAAGCGGCTTACGCCTATGATCTGCTCCGGGCGGTGGCCCTGTCGCCCCAGGGCTCCGCAGATCTGATCAGAACGCACCTGAAGGAGCTGGGCACATGACTGCCACACGGCGAAAGAGTAGCTACAGCGGCCCTAATGGCGGGGACTGTGTAGAGGTAGCTGCCAACTGGCGGAAGAGCAGCCACAGCGGACCCGACGGCAGCGAATGCATAGAAGTGGCCGACAACATACCCGCCGCCATACCCGTCCGCGACAGTAAAAACCCCGGCCCCACACTCTCGCTCACACCAACGGCGTGGACCTCGTTCATCGACGAGATCAAGAGTGCGGGGCCCGAGGTCTGATGTCACTTGTCGGCGGCGAGCTTGCCGCCGACGCCGAAGCTGTCGGTGGGGGTCTCCTCGATGAAGACCATCACCGTCTCGGCCGGTATCCGGTAGGTCTCGACGAAAGCGTCGGTGATCTTCTTGATCAGCTCCCGCTTGAGCTCGACGTCGCGGGGGCCCTGCTGGATGGTCACTGCGGGCATGACTGCCTCCTGGTCTTTCCTGACGCCGTACGGCTCGTGCCGTGGCGTAGGACCAGTTCACCGTCCCGAGTCGTGGTGATCAATGCGCACTTGGCGCATGCACTCATCACGGATCGCGATGAGTGATGAGCGCACCCGCTACAGCCCTACAGCACCAGCGACAGCAGCATCACGAACACCAGCGACACCACCGAGATCACCGTCTCCATCAACGACCATGTCTTGATGGTCTGGCCGACGTTCATGCCGAAGTACTCCTTCACCATCCAGAACCCGGCGTCGTTCACGTGGCTGAAGAAGAGCGAGCCCGAGCCCACGGCAAGGACCAGCAGTGCCGCGTGCGTCGTGCTCATGTCGGCGGCGAGCGGGGCGACGAGGCCCGCCGCGGAGATGGTGGCGACCGTCGCCGAGCCCGTCGCCAGGCGGATGCCCACGGCGATCAGCCAGGCCAGCAGCAGCGCCGAGACGGACCAGTCCTTGCTGAGGTCCAGGATCATCCGGCCGACGCCGATGTCGATCAGCGTCTGCTTGAAGCCGCCGCCCGCGCCGACGATCAGCAGGATGCCCGCGATCGGGACGAGGGACTTCTCGACGGTCGTCGCCAGCCGGTCGCGGCCGAAGCCCGCCGCGCGGCCGAGCGTGAACAGGCCGACCAGGACTGCTGCCAGCAGGGCGATCAGCGGGGAGCCTATGACGTCGGTGACGCGCTGGACGTGGTCCTTGGGGTCGTCCACGACGATGTCGACAAGTGCCTTGGCCAGCATCAGGACCACCGGCAGCAGGACCGTCGCCACCGTGGCGGCGAAGCCGGGGCGGCGCTCCAAGTCCTCCGACGGGCGCTGCGGGACGAGCTTCTCGGGCGGGGTGATGTCGACCCAGCGGGCGGCGAGGCGGGAGAACAGCGGGCCCGCGATCACGGCCGTGGGGACGGCGATGAGCACGCCCAGGGCCAGGGTCACGCCGAGGTTGGCGCCGATGGCGTCGATGGCGGCCAGCGGGCCGGGGTGCGGGGGCACGAGGCCGTGCATCACGGAGAGCCCGGCGAGCGCGGGGATGCCGATGCGCATCAGGGAGAAGTTGCCGCGCTTGGCGACCAGCAGCACCACCGGGATCAGCAGCACGATGCCGACCTCGAAGAACAGCGGCAGGCCGATGATGCCCGCGATCAGCACGATCGCCCAGGGCATGCCCCGGCCGCCCGCGCGGGCGAGGATCGTGTCCACGATCTGGTCGGCGCCGCCGGAGTCGGCGAGCAGCTTGCCCAGGATCGCGCCGAGCGCGATCAGGACGCCGACGCCCGCGACGGTGGAGCCGAGCCCGGTGGTGAAGCTGGTGATGGCCTTGTCCAGCGGGGCGCCCGCGACGGCGCCGAGCACCAGCGAGCCGATGGTCAGGGCCAGAAAGGCGTGCAGCTTCAGGCGGGTGATGAGGAGGACGATGACGGCGATGCCGACGAGGACGGCGATCCCCAGCTGTGCGTGGCCCGCGGACGTGATCGGTCCGGCGGGGGCCGCGGCCAGCATCTCGACGCTGAGAGTGCTCACGGGGCTTCCTAAAGGGGGTTGTCGGGGGCTGGTGCTCAGAGCTGCCGCAGCGCGGCGGTCGCGCGCTCGGCGATGGCCTCGGCCGCGGGCGTGACGTCCACGGCGACGCCCGCCTCGTCCGCTTCGAGCGGCTCCAGGGTCGCGAACTGCGAGTCCAGGAGCCTGCCGGTCATGAAGTGGCCCTTGCGGGCGGCCAGGCGCCCGGCGATGAGCGCGCGGTCGCCGGTGAGGTGCAGGAAGACGATGCCGGGGGCCGCGGCGCGCAGCCGGTCCCGGTAGGCACGCTTGAGGGCGGAGCAGCTGACGACCCCGCCCAGGCCCGCGCGGCTGTGCGCCCAGGCGCCGACGGCGTCCAGCCAGGGGGCGCGGTCGGCGTCGTCCAGCGGGGTGCCGGACGCCATCTTGGCGATGTTGGCGGGCGGGTGGAAGTCGTCGCCCTCGGCGTAGGGGACGCCGAGGGCGTCCGCCACCAGGGGTCCGACCGTGGTCTTGCCCGTGCCGGACACTCCCATGACGGCCACGACGTGGGGGGCGTGGGGGGCCTGCATCGCTACCTCGCTGCTTCGTTGTCCCGACGGCTTCGGCGGTGCGGCTCACTCAAGCTCATTGGTACGACGTATTCAAGACCTCGTGACCTAAAAGTCATACTTAATTGGTGGACGGGGGAAACCGTAGGCTGACCCCATGGAAAACCAGGGGCAGGGGCTGCACGCGCGCGTGCTGGAGGCTCTCGGGCCCGCGATCACGGCAGGCGAGTACGCACCGGGCACGGTCCTGCGCACCGACGAGCTCGCGGAGCGGTTCGACGTGTCGCGCACCGTCATCCGCGAGGCGGTCCGCGTCCTGGAGTCCATGCGCCTGGTCACCTCGCGGCGCCGGGTCGGCGTGACCGTCCTGCCCACCGAGGAGTGGAACGTCTACGACCCGCGGGTCATCCGCTGGCGGCTGGCCGGCGCCGACCGGCCGCGCCAGCTCCGCTCGCTGACCGTGCTGCGCTCGGCGATCGAGCCGATCGCGGCGGGGCTGGCCGCCCGGCTGGCCACGCCCGCGCAGTGCGCGGAGCTCACCGAGCACGCGCTGGGCATGGTCGCCACCTCGCGCGGCCAGCAGCTGGCCCGCTATCTGGTGCACGACATCGCCTTCCACCGGGTGATCCTGCGGGCCTCCGGCAACGAGATGTTCGCGCGGCTCGGCGACGTGGTGGCGGAGGTGCTCACGGGGCGTACGGAACACGAGGTGATGTTCACGGACCCCGACCCGGCGGCGGTCACCCTCCACGTCCGCGTCGCCGAGGCCGTGCGCGAGCACGACGCGGTCCGCGCCGAGGCCCTCACCCGCGAGATCACCACGGGCGCGATGGCGGAACTCGACATCCTCGCGCCGTAGTTCCTCGCGACGGCGTCCCTCGCGACGGCGTTTCCGTGATGCCGCCGACGCCACGGACGCGCTCCGGCGGGCGGATCCGTCGTCGCATCCGTCATCACGCCCGTCCCCGGGACCGGGCGCCGCGGCCGGTTCCCCGGTCGGCGCGGGGTGCTGCGTTAGGGTATTTGCATGGGTGCGCAAGTTGAGGCGTGGGACTCCGCCGGTGCCGACCGGGCGATCGCGGTGCTGAAGGCGGTGGCCGATCCGACACGGTACCGGCTGCTGTGGGCGCTGAGCCGCCAGGAGTTCCCGGTGGGCAGCCTCGCGGACATAGCCGGTGCCCATGTCGCGGCGATCTCCCAGCACCTGGCGAAGCTCCGGGCCGCTGGCCTGGTGGTGTCGCGGCGCGAAGGCACGCGGATCTACTACCGGGCCGCCGGACCGCATGTGCGGGGGCTGCTGGAGGAGGCGGCCCTGGTGGCGTCGGCCCCGCCCGGCGGTGACGAGGCCGGTGCCGTACGGGACGCGGCCGCGGCCGAGGCCGTCGCGCAGGCCGAGCCCGTACGGGCCACCGCCCGCCGCACCGTACGGGCCCGGCGGCCCGTGACGGAGTAGCGGCGACGACTCACCGGACGGCTCACGCGGCTCAGACGGAGATGCCGGCCTCGTCTAGGCGGTACTCCTGGGGGTCGGCGTCGTAGGAGTAGAGCTCGGCGTAGCGGCCCCAGTCGGTGGCCGTCTCCAGCTGCTGGTCGACCTGCTCGCTCGTGTAGTGGTGGGCGAGGAGGTCGCGGAAGAAGCCGGCGCGCAGCGGGCGGTCGGGGTTCTGCCGGAGGCTGGTGGTGATCAGCCGGACGAGCGGCGCCTCCATCGCGGCCTCGGCGAACATCTTCTTGGACTGCTGGACGTCCGCCACGGCGAAGGCGGTGCCGCGCTCGGTGAGCACCAGGTCGTCCTCGCTGATCCTGGCGAGGCCGAGCAGGTCGAGGGCGTCGACGAGGGGCAGCACGTCGTCGACCTCCAGGCCCAGTTCCTCGGCGAGGTCGGCGAGGTCGCAGCGGCCGCCGCGGTGGGAGACGATCTCGGCGAGGCCGGAGAGCCCGTCGACGCTGGCCTCCGGCAGCGGGGTGTTCGCGGGGGTGCGCTTCTCGTGCTCGACGGCCTCGGCACGGCCGGGGATCCGGGTGCCCTTGGGGCGGCCGGTCATGGTGCGGTAGACGCGGTCGATGAGCTCCTCGAAGTCGGCCGAGTTACGGTCGCGCGGGTGCTCCAGGGGGACGTCGAAGGTCTCGCGGATGGTGCCGGGGCGCGAGCCGAGGACGACGATGCGGTCGGCCATCAGCACGGCTTCCTCGATGTTGTGGGTGACCAGCACGACCGCCCGGGTGGGGAACTGGCCGGACTCCCACAGCTCCATCAGCTCGCCGCGCAGGTTCTCGGCGGTGAGGACGTCGAGCGCGGAGAACGGCTCGTCCATCATCAGCACGTCGGGCTCGACGACGAGGGCGCGGGCGAAGCCGACGCGCTGGCGCATGCCGCCCGAGAGCTCCTTGGGGTAGGCGGACTCGAAGCCGTCGAGGCCGATGAGGTCGATGGCCTGGAGCGCGGCCTCGGCACGCCGGTCGGCGGGGACGCCACGGGCCTCCAGGCCGAGTTCGACGTTCTGCTGGACGGTGAGCCAGGGCAGCAGGGCGAAGGTCTGGAAGACCATCGCCGTACCGGGGTTGGCGCCGGTCAGCGGCTCGCCGCGGTAGGCGACGGTGCCGGAGCTGGGCGGGATCAGACCGGCGAGACAGCGCAGCAGCGTGGACTTGCCGGAGCCCGACTTGCCGAGGAGGGCGACGATCTCGCCCGCGCGCACCTGGAGGTCGATGCCGGTGAGGACGGGCAGTTCGCCGTCGGCGCCCGCGTAGGACTTGGTCAGGCCGTCGGCGGCGAGGAGGACGTCGCCGTCCGCCGCGCGCGGGGGCTTGCGGGCCGGCTCGGCGGCCCGGCTGGGCCGCAGGTTGCGGAGGGCGCTCAGGACCATGAGGGGCTCCATCGCTGTTCGGGAGGTGCGGACGTCACGGGATGGCAGGAGAAGTCGGGAGGCGTCAGGGGATTCAGGAGGTGTAGCGGGTTTCGGCGATGCGGTAGAGGCGGCGCCAGAACAGGCGGTTGAGCCCGACGACGTAGAGGCTCATTACAGCAACGCCCGCGATGAGGTGGGGGAAGTCGCCGTCGGCGGTGGCGTGCGAGATGTACGCGCCGAGGCCGGTGGCGGTGAGGGTGGTGGCGCCGAAGGGGACGATCTCGGAGACGATCGAGGCGTTCCAGGCGCCGCCGGAGGCGGTGATGCCGCCGGTGACGTAGGACGGGAAGATGCCGGGGAGGATCAGCCGCCGCCAGCGCTGCCAGCCGTGTACGCCCAGGTCGTCCATCGCCTCGCGGAGGTCGGTGGGGATGGACATGGCCCCGGCGATGGTGTTGAAGAGGATGTACCACTGGGCGCCGAGTGCCATCAGCAGGACGCCGCCCACATTGATGGACAGGCCGGTCTTCAGGAAGAACCAGACGGCCAGCGGAAAGAGGAAGTTGGCCGGGAAGCTGGCCAGGACCTGTACCAGGGGCTGCGCGATCCGGGTCAGCTTCGGGGAGAACCCGATGCGTACCCCGATGGGCACCCAGACCAGGGTGGCCCCGATGACCACGACGACGACGCGGGCGAGGGTGACCAGGCCCAGGAGCAGCGGTTCGCCGAAGACGCCGAGTCCGGTCCGGTCCTGGAGGTAGCCGGCGAGGTCGATCAGGCCCCAGAGGATGAGGCCGCCGGCGACGACCGCGAAGGTGATGTCGCCGGTGCGCTGCCGTCGCGGGTCGGCGGCCAGCGGCCGGTCGTCGACGCCGAGTACGCGCCCGGCGCGGGCGAGGGCCCGGCCGGCGGGGCGCAGCAGACGGCCCAGCAGGTGGGGCCAGTTGGAGCGGCGCAGGAAGTCCAGGACGTAGCTGCGCTGGACCTCGCTGGCCTCGGACTGCTCGTTCTTGAACTTCTCGGTCCAGGCGGTGAGGGGGCGCCAGAAGAGGAAGTTCACGCCGATGACCATGACGGCCATGGTGAGGATGGCCCAGCCGACCTTGCCGAGATCGCCGTCGGCGATGGCGGCGCCCGCGTAGGAGCCGACGCCCGGCAGGGCGTAGTCCTTGTTGCTGACGCTGATGGCCTCGGAGGCGACGAGGAAGAACCAGCCGCCGCCGAAGCTCATCATGCCGTTCCAGACCAGGCCGATGGCACCGGAGGGCAGTTCCACCTTCCAGAAGCGCATCCAGCGGGTGAAGCGGAACGAGCGGGAGAGCTCGTCCAGTTCACGGGGCAGCGAGGTCAGGGAGTGGTAGAAGCCGAAGGTCATGTTCCACGCCTGCGAGGTGAAGATCGCGAAGATGGACGCGCACTCCAGGCCGAGCATCGAGCCGGGGAACAGGGCGATGAACCCGGTGACCGCGACGGTCAGGAAGCCGAGCACCGGGACGGACTGGAGGATGTCCAGCGCCGGGATCAGGATGCGTTCCAGGCGGCGGCTGCGGGCGGCCGCGTAGGCGTAGACGAAGGTGAAGACGGTGGACGCGGCGAGCGCGATGAACATGCGCAGGAGGCTGCGCGCCGCGTCGTAGGGGAGCCGGGCGGGGTCGGTGTCGATCTTCAGCGCGTGGCTGGTGGAGAAGCGGACCGTCGTGCCCTGCCCGACCCGCAGGGTGACGTACAGCAGCACGAGGACCGCGGCGGCGACCACCGCGTCGATCCAGGTCATGCGGGACATCCGGCCCGCGACCCGGGACGGCAGCGACTCCCGCACGGTGGCGGGGCTCGTCCGGAACGACATCACAACAACCTCCGACCACACTCTGGGCACAGATCGCCCCGTGCCGCGACCGCGACGGGCACGTCGACGGCGTGGGCGGGGGGAATTCCGGGCGAGCGCGGAGAGAAAAGACCGGTAAATGGCGCCTGTCGCGAAAAGGCTCCCGGACGTGTGCGGCCGGAATCGGGGCGACTGGCGTGGGGCGGCGCCCGGGATTCCGCCGGGGCCGCGGGAACGGTTGCGTCAGTGACCGCTGACGGGGCGGCGCGGACTGGGAGGGTCTTCACCCATGGCGGCCTCCGTTCCGTGGTGCGGTTCCTGTGACACCGGCCCCGACCTGCGCAGATGACGCGGGGGGACGTGCCGCGAGCAGTATTGCCGCTTATTGCGCCGTTACGCAAATAATTGCCGCGGGGCATGAAACGGGCCCCCTTTCCCGATCCTTGCGCATTCGTGCAAGTATGGGCATGTGGCGAGCGAAGGAAGGAGGCTCGGCATGAGCTTCGCGCAGCACCTCCCGCGCACGGGCGAAGGGGCGGTGGCACTCGCCGTCCTTCTCGTCACCGCGCTCGAATTCGTCGTTCTCGGCCTGGCCCCCGCCGGCCACCGGCTCACGCTCAGCGGCGTACTGCTGGGAGCGGCCGTCGTCCTGTTCGCCGCGGTCGCCACCGCGGTGCACCTCCGCCGCCGGGCCGCGGAGCCGCACGCCGAGCCACTGCCCACGGAAGGCGTGGACGAGAACTGGTTCACCCCCGAGACCCTCGACGGCTTCCCGGCGCAGGCCGTCCGCTCCCTGCTGCACGACCCGGGCGCGCCCGGCCGGAACTCCCTCTACGTCGCCTGGATCTGCGCCGTCCACGGCTGCGACGCCCCATGGATCGTGCACCACCTGGGCCTGCCCGAAGAGGTGGCCCACGTCCTGGCCGACGCCGCCGCCGAGCACTACGGAGCGCACGCGCGCGCGACAACGGGGCGTCAAGACCGGGTCAAGTAGTTGCGCCGACGCGCAAGTAAGAGGCACACTTCTCGTGGTTCTGAAGACGGCACCTTTCGCGCGCTCCTGCGCGCCCCGGCCGGGAGGAGGCGAGAGACATGGATTGCGGACCCAGTAGCAGCGGTCCGGGCCACAGTAGGCCCTCCCGCCGCCTGCCCTCGCCCTGCCCCGGCACGCGGTAACCCTCCGCTCCGCGTGCACGCGCGTCACCGCCCCCGCACCCGTACGGCCTCCGCCGTCCCGGGCCGCCGGGCCGTGCGCTCACCGGGGTGAACTGCCGCCTCGTGCCCGCTCGTCACGACGATCCCGGTGATCGCGCGTGCCGCGCGGTGCGCAGGGGCACCTGACGACCACCCGACTCCGGTGGTGGTGGGGCGCACTCCCCGCCACCACCGGGCTTCCCTGAGAAGGGAGGGCACCATGCACCTCCTTCCGCACATCTGCGCCTTCACCGCACCGGCCCGCCGGCATCTGCACTCCGTCGCTCCGGACCGTCCCCGTACCCGTCCCCGTCACTCCGCGCACGACTGCCCCCGCGTCTATCTGGCCCTGCACGGCGGCACCGAGCGGGAGTACCTGCTCGACGACCCCCTCTCGTGCCCGCGGCCCGACGCCCGGCTCACCGCGTACGACGAGCGCGTACACCTCGCCTACATCCTCGCCCGGCAGGGTCACGACGCCCAGTGGCTCGCCCGGTTCGCCGACCTGCCGCTCCCGGCCGCGCACCGCATCACCGAAGCCGCCGCGCTGTCCGGCACCTGAACGTCCGGGCGCGGCCCGCTCCTTCACACCCCTGTACCTCTCTCGCACCCTTCCGCCGCTCCTCGGTCGCGCCTGCCTTCCTCCGGGCGCGCCGCCTCACGGAGGTGACCCCCGCATGTCCGTCCTCACCGCAGTCCACGTCCGCCGCCTGTCCGCCCGGCACCCCGGCACCGCCCGCGCCGCCTTCACCTCGTTCGCCGCGTTCCTCGTCTCGGCCGCCCGGCGCATCGCCGACAGCCCCCTGGAGAGCAGCATCGTACGCGCGGTCCCCGCCACGGCCCCGGCCGCCGGGACGCCCGCCGCCGACCGGCCCGTACGCCCGCACGCCCACTGGCGCGCGGTCACCGGACCGGGCGGCCGACGGCACCTCGAAGCCGCCTGGCACGTGAACCCCTGACCGTTCCCCCGTTCCCTGATTCAGAGAGGAGGCGCCGGCATGTCCTTCACGGTCGGCACCCTCATCGCCGCACCGCCGGCCCCGCACGCCCCCGTGTACCGTGTGCGCGGCCTCGTCGTCGACCTCGACCGCCGCGCCGTCTCGGTCCGCGGCCGGGCCGTCAAGCTGTCCTGCATGGAGTTCGAACTCCTCGCCCACCTCGTCACGCACCCCCAACAGCTCCACCGCCACGAGCAGTTGATGCGGATGGTGTGGCAGCAGTCCACCGCGGGCGACACCCGCACGGTCGACGCGCACATCGCCCGGCTGCGGCACAAGCTCGGCCCCCACTACGGGTCCGCCATCACGGGCGACGGGCGGAACGGGTACGCGTTCCGCCCGCCGGTCCTCTGACCGGCCGCCCTACCGGCTCGCACAGGCGGAGCGCTCCGGCGGCCGGTGTTCGAACCAGCGCTGATCCGCCTCCAGTTGGGCGGCCAGGGACAGGAGCAGCGGCTCGCTCGACGCCGGGCCGAGGAACTGCACACCCAGCGGCAGCCCGTCCGCCGTGAAGCCCGCGGGCACACCGACCGCGGGCCAGCCCAGCACGTTCCACGGCCAGGCGTACGGGCACGCCCCGATCATCAGCTCGTCCGTCCGGTGGCTGGACAAACCGGCCAACTCGCCGATGCGTAGCGGAGGTACGGCGTTCGTGGGTGTCAGGACGACATCGAAACGGCCGAAGATCTCCCCCACCCGGCGCCGCAGCGGGCCCTCCGCCGCCCGCGCGGCGCGCAGGACGGGGCCGCCCAGCAGCAGGCCGTTCCGCGCGTTCGTCCGCGTACGGGGGTCGAGCAGCCGCCGGTCGGGCGCCCGCCGCGCCCAGTCCCTGATCCCGGCCATGGAGCGCGGGACGAAGGTCAGCCCGACGAGCCCGTAGCGCGGCTCCTCCTCGACCACCTCGTGGCCCAGGGCCGCCAGCCGCTCCGCCGTCCGCAGGGTCGCGGCGCGCACGACCGGGTCCAGCCGCTGGCGGGCCACCGCGTACGCGGGCCGCAGGGACAGGGCGACGCGCAGCCTCCGGGGCTCCCGGCGGACGGCCGACAGCAGGTCCACGGCGGGCGGCCGGTGCAGGTCACCGGGGTGCGAGCCGCTCGCGGCGGCCAGCAGCAGGGCCGCGTCCCCGACCGTACGGGCCAGCGGGCCGTGACAGGTGATGCCGTGGAACGCCTCCGGCTCCGGCCAGGTCGAGACCCTGCCGCGCTGCGGCTTGACGGCGACGAGGTGCGTCCAGGCCGCGGGGATGCGGAGCGAACCCGCGCCGTCCGAGCCCAGCGCCGCCGGGACCAGGCCCGCGGCGACGGCCGCCGCGGAGCCGCCCGAGGACCCGCCGGGCGTGTGGCCGAGGCTCCACGGATTGCGGGTCGCCCCGAAGGCGGCCCCCTCCGTGACGGGGAACTGCCCCAGCTCGGGGCTGTTCGTCTTCCCGACGATCACCGCGCCCGCCGCGCGCAGCCTG
The DNA here is from genome assembly GCF_053594975.1 of Streptomyces sp. NPDC002537. Classification (NCBI taxonomy): domain Bacteria; kingdom Bacillati; phylum Actinomycetota; class Actinomycetes; order Kitasatosporales; family Streptomycetaceae; genus Streptomyces; species Streptomyces sp. NPDC002537. The sequence continues at coordinate 28,530 of NZ_JBSFWT010000020.1, read as the reverse complement.
CGCACGGCCTCGCTGTCCGCCCGCCGGGGCGGGAAGTCTCCCGCACAGCCGAACGCGGTCGGCTCCCCGGCCACGTCCATGTCGTCCTTCACCGCCAGCGGCACGCCCAGCAGCGGCGCCCGCTCCCCCGCCGCGAGCCGCCGGTCCGCGGCGTCGGCCTCCGCCAGCGCCGCCTCCGCCCGCACCCGCCGGAAGGCGTTCAGCACGGGCTGCGCCTCCTCGATCCTCCGCAGCGCCTCCTCGGCGAGCGCCCGCGAGGTCACGTCCCCGGCCGCCAGCGCCCGCACCTGATCGGCCAGTCCCCCGGCTATGAGTCGCATCACGCGATCCCCTTTCCCCCGTTCGAACACACGCTAATGGCACGGGAGTTGCCCGCCCAGCCGCCACGCGCCGACCGTGACCCGGGCCACTCCCCCTTTACCGCCCGACGGCCGCCCCGCACCCTGGACAAACAGGCACAAGCCGACACCCGTGAAGGACCCCCTCATGACCGAAACCGCAGCGGTCCGCACCACCACCCGCACCGGCGGCCCCTCCGACCGCAACAAGCTCCTGGAGCACCTCGCGGGCTGGACCCTCACGGTCGTCGTCGCCATGCTGATCACCCAGCTGGGGCTGATCTAGGGGACCCGGGGGCCTCCCCCTGCCGGGCCGGTCCAGGGACCTCCCCTTATAGGCAGGAGCAGGCATATCGCGCTATAACAGATGGTATGGGCCATCCCGCCCGTTCCGTCCGTCGCGCGGAGGAGGGGTGCTCATGACACACGCACCCGTACGGGGCCCTTATCTGCCGATCGAGGACCACGGGATCATCGGCGATCTGCACACCGTCGCGCTCGTGGGCGTCGACGGGACGATCGACTGGTGCTGTCTGCCGCGCTTCGACGCGCCCTCCGTCTTCGGCTCGCTGCTGGACGCGGGGCGCGGCGGCTCGTTCTCCGTCTCGGTGCGGGAGGTCGAGCGCACCAAGCAGATGTACATGCCGGATTCCAATGTGCTGCTGACCCGGTTCCTGGCCCAGAGCTCGGTCGCGGAGCTCTACGACTTCATGGTGCCCGACCACCCCTCCTGCCCGGCCGGGGGCGTACGGCAGATCGTCCGCTGGGTGCGGGTGCTGCGCGGGCGGGCCACCGTGGACGTGCGCTGCGCGCCCGCCTTCGACTACGCCCGCGCCCCGCACGACACGGATGTGGTGCCGGGCGTCGGCGTCGTGTTCCGGAGCCCCGCCGGGTCGCTGGTGCTGCGCTCCTCCGTACCGCTGCGCACCGAGGACGGCACGGCCCGCGCCACGGTCACGCTGGGGCCCGGCGAGTCCCTGGAGCTCGCCGCCCAGTGGGAGGGCACCCCGCGCCCCCTCGACGACGAAGAAGTGACGCACCTGCTCGACAAGACGCTCCGCTACTGGGACGACTGGCTGCGCCACTCCCGTTACCAGGGCCGCTACCGGGAATCGGTCGAGCGCTCGGCGCTCACGCTGAAGCTGCTCGTCCACCAGCCCAGCGGCGCCCTCGTCGCCGCCGCGACGACCTCCCTCCCCGAGTCGCCCGGCGGCAGCCGCAACTGGGACTACCGCTACACCTGGATCCGCGACGCCGCCTTCACCCTCTACGCGCTGATGCGGCTGGGCTTCACGGAAGAGGCCGCCGGATTCATCGACTGGCTGCACCAGCGCTGCGTCGAGGCCCCGCCGGGCAGCGGCCTGCAGGTGCTGTACGGCGTCGACGGCCGCGCCGAACTGCCCGAGTCCGTCCTGGACCACCTCTGCGGCTACCGCGGCGCCCGGCCCGTCCGGATCGGCAACGCCGCCTCGCAGCAGCTCCAACTCGACATCCACGGCGAGCTGATGGACTCCGTCTACCTCTACAACAAGTACGGCCAGCCCATCTCCTACGACCTGTGGGAGGCACTGGCCCGGCAGCTCGAATGGCTGGAGAAGCACTGGGAGGAGCCCGACGACGGCATCTGGGAGACGCGCGGCGGACGGCAGCGTTTCACCTACTCCGCCCTGATGACCTGGGTCGCCTTCGAGCGCGCCATCCGCATCGCCCGCCACCGCGGCATGCCCGCCCCCATCGAGGCCTGGCGCGACACCGCGGCCGCCGCCTACCGCTTCGTGCAGAACAGCTGCTACGCGCCGGACCTCGGCGCCTACACCCAGCACCCCGACTGCGCCACCCTCGACGCCTCACTGCTGATCATGCCGCTGGTGAAGTTCGCCGGGCCCGAGGACCCGCGCTTCCTGTCCACCGTCGACCGCATCGAGGAGAGCCTCGTCAGCGACAGCCTCGTGCACCGCTACCGCACCGACGGCAGCGACGGACTCACGGGCGGCGAGGGCACGTTCAACCTCTGCTCCTTCTGGTACGTCGAGGCCCTGGCCCGCGCCGGACGGGTCGGCGAGGCCCGCTACGTCTTCGAGAAGATGCTCACCCACGCCAACCACCTCGGGCTCTACGCCGAGGAGATCGGCCCCGCGGGCGAGGCCCTCGGCAACTTCCCGCAGGCCTTCACCCACCTCGCGCTCATCAGCGCCGCCACCAACCTCGACAGCGCGGTCAGCGCCCACCGCGGCCCGGCCGCACGCTTCTGGCACGTGGGGCCCTAGGCTCGCGTCCAGACTCGCGTCCTACTTGCCGGCGCCCTGGTGGAGCCACGGCGACGAGGTCGCCCAGAAGATGATGTCCGCCCCCAGGTAGTCATCCGCGAAGTCCACGAACTCCTCGGGCGCTTCCTGCGGCTGCTCGCGGACGGGTACGGACCCGCTCTGCCGGCGACCACGCCCGCCGTACCCCCTCCGCACCCCTCCGTCCGGCCCGCCCCCCATCGCGTTCCCGTTACTGTGGCATGAAATTCCGCAACGGAGGGTGAGTCAAGTGATGTTCGTCTGCCGGGACTTCGGCGCCCCCGACATTCCCCTGCGCGGCCTCACCCCCGAGTCCGCGCCCCTCACCGTGCTGCTCCTGGACATCGAGGCCGATCTCGACATCGAGGGCGTGTGGACGGAAGGCGACTTCCCCGTCGCCGAGCTCGCCTACCGGCTGGTGTACTGGCTCCGGGACGGCGGGCAGCGCGACTTCGAGTTCGACTCGATGACGTACGCGGACACCGGCGTCGTACGGATCGTGTCCTCGGACGGCGGCTGGCGCGTCGGCTCCGTCTACGCGCCGGACAAATGGACCGAGCCCCTGTCCTGGGACGCGCTCGTGGCGGAGATCCGGCAGTTCGTCCGCGCCGTGAGCGAGGGCGTCACGACGCTCGGGATCGAGCCGGAGTTCCTCTCGCGGGCGTGACCGCGCGGCGCGGGGGCCGCCGGTCGCGGAGGCGTACTCCACACCTCCGCGACCGCTCACGCCTGTGATGCCACCAGCCGCGCCGCGTTCTCCCGCCGCTTCCGACGCGTCATCCCCACCCCCACCAGCACCACGGCCATCCCCGCGACCACGCGCAGGTTCAGCTCCTCGCCGAGGACGATCGCGCCGAGCACCACCGACACCACGGGCAGCAGATAGCCCACCGTGGCCGCGTTGGTCGCACCCTCGTCCGCGATGATGCGGAAGGTGAGGTAGAAGGTGACTCCCGTGGCGACAACACCCAGGACGGCGACAGCTGTCAGGGCCATCGGGTCGAGTTCCACGGACACCAGTCCCCCGGCGGGCAGGGTCAGGGCGGTCAGCCCCGTGGCGGCGATCAACTGCCCGGCGGCGAGGGAGACCGTGGGCGTGCCCGTGCCGACCAGCTTGCGCCCCATGTACACGAAGGCGACGGCGTAGCTCGCGGCCGCGCCGAGGATCGCGAGGGCGCCCCAGCTGACGAGCCCGGACCGATGCCAAGGGGCGAAGATCAGGACCGTGCCCGCGAAGCCGAGGAGCAGCCCGCCCAGCCGTACGGCGCCCAGCCCGCGCTCCGTGCCGAGGGCGACACCGATGAGCAGGGACCACAGGGGTGTCGTCGCGTTGAGGACACCCGCCAATCCCGAGTCGACGGTCCGCTCGGCGAGGCTGAAGAACGCGAACGGCAGGGCGTTGCAGAAGAACGCGGCCACGAGGAGGTGGCGCCAGGTCGTCCGGGCCCGCGGGAGGCCCTGACGTGTCCGGACGCACATGGCGAGCAGGACGGCGGCACCCAGTGCGCAGCGGATCAGGGTGACCTGGACCGGCGAGAAGCCGTCGAGGGCCAGCTTGATCCACAGGAAGGTCGATCCCCACAGCAGGGCGAGTACGCCCATCCGTGCCACTGCCCAGGTTCCCCGTGCGCTGCCGGTCATCGCTCTCTCCCGTTCGGTCGTCCTGTGATGAACGGTGCCGCACCCGATACGACAGGACAAGCGAACACTTCTGCACGAACCATTAAGGTGTGCTACATGCTTGATGTGAGACGGATGCAGGTGCTCCGGGCCGTGGTCACCAGTGGCTCGGTGACGGCGGCCGCGGCGAACCTGGGCTACACGCCGTCCGCGGTCAGCCAGCAGGTGGCGGCCCTGGAGAAGCAGGCGGGCACAGCGCTGCTCGAACGGGTCGGCCGGGGCGTCCGGCCGACGGCCGCCGGGCGGCTGCTGACCGAGCACGCGGACATCATCGGCCGCAAGCTCACCGAGGCGGAGACGGCACTGGCCGACCTCCGGGCCGGGCGCACGGGCCGGCTGGCGGTCCGCTACTTCGCCACGGTGGGGGCCTCGTTGGTGGTCCCCGCCCTGGCCCGTCTCCGCCGTGACCACCCGGGCGTACGGATCGATCTCAAACTGTCGGATCCCGACGACCCGTTGTACGAGGTCGAACAGGGCCTCGCCGATCTGGGCACCGTGGTCCGGCCGCGCGAGCGGATGCGCGAGGGTGTGCGGCTGGTGCACCTGACGGACGACGCGTTCTGCGCGGTGCTTCCCGTGGACCACCGGCTGGCCGGCCGGGCCGCGGTCGACCTCGCCGACCTCGCCGACGACCCCTGGGTCGCCAGCGAGACACCGGGCCCCTGCCTCGACCCCGTCCTCGACGCCTGCGCCGCGGCCGGCTTCAGCCCGAACTTCGCGGTCGAGAGCGGGGATTACGCGACAGCGCAGGGGTTCGTCGCCGCCGGTCTCGGCATCGGGATGATGCCGCGCACGAGCCTGGCGAACCACCATCCCGGCGTCGTCGTCCGCCCCGTGCGCAACCCGGAGCCGGTCCGGGGCATCCACGCGGCGGTACGGGAGGTGTCCCTCGCCCAGCCCGCGCTGTGCTGTCTGCTGGACGCGCTGCGGGAGGTGGCGGCCACCGCGCCCGTGCAGTGAGCGGCTACGCGGCGGCCTTCACTCCCGTGAGCTCGTCCAGGAACGCGTGCAGCTTGGTCCGCGCCCGCTCGATCTGCTCCTCGGTCGTCAGCGTCTCCTCGTAGCGGGCCCCGCCCGCGGCCGGCTTCTTCCTGCCGCGGATGTAGAGCGAGCACGCGAGGTCGGAGCAGATGTAGATGCCGTACGAGTTGCCGTCCTTCCCCGCCTTGCCCGCCTTCCGGGCGGCCATCAGGGCGACCCCGCCCCGCGTGTGGCCCGTGTAGCAGAGGGAGCACAGGTTGGGGCGGTATCCGCGCTGGGCGTTGAGCCTGAGCGTGACGCCGACGATCTCGCCGTCCCGCTCGGTCACCAGATAGCTGCGGTCCGGGGCGCCCGGATCGGTCCAGCCGAGGAAGTCGAGCTCTTCCCAGGGCCGCTCGTCCAGGTCCCTGGGAAGGTTGATGCGCTTCGCCTCCCCCTTGGAACAATTGATGAACGATCCCCGGATCTCCTGCTCGCCGAGCTCCCTCATGGCGCCCCTCCCACATACGTACTGGCCAAAGACCTCACTATGCATGGATGTCGCCGCGGCGCGCATGTGGTTATTTCCGGGCCTTTCACCCGCCGCAATCGACACGCAGTGACTTGGCCAGCGCGTTTCCTTCGTCCTGCGTGACCGACAGGTCGTACTTGTGCTTCACCGCGATCCACGCCTCGGTGTACGGGCATGCCGCCGCGGGGTCCGGCGGCATCCACTGGTCGGGGCGTTTGTCGCCCTTCGAGCGGTTGGTCGACCCGGATACGGCGATCAGCTGCGGGGTGTCCGGTGAGATGTCATTGGCGAATTTCTCCCGCTTGGCGACGTCCCAGGTGCTGGCACCGGAGTCCCACGCCTCCTTGAGCGGCACGATGTGGTCGATGTCCAGCTGCCCCGGCTTCGCGATCTCCTTTTTGCCGGGGAGGTCGTATTCGCTTGTCCAGCGTCCCGCGATGACACGGCACTTACCACTGAGTCTCACCGGCACCGTGGACTGTTCCTTGAGCACGATCTCGCGGGTGGAGCAGCAGTCCTCGCCCGGCCTGGCCTGCCTGATCCAGCAACCGGTACCACCACCCACCCTGAATGCCGTCCGGTCGTATTTGGCGACCACCCGTCCTCGCTCCACGAGCAGTTGTCCCAGCATGTCGCGGGCATCGCCCGCGTTCGGAATGCCGGTCGGCCATTTCGCGGGTGTCCACGCGCCGCCCGCCCGGGAACCGGGCGTCCCGGTGGCGGATGACTCATCCGGCTCCGGGCCCTCGCACGTGATGTCGTCGTCGGCCGGGGCCGCGTACGTCACCGTGCCCGGCAGCACGGCGGCGAACACGACCGTACCGACGACGGCGACGGATCTGGCGACGGCTCTCAGCCGTCTTCGGCGTCGTACCCGCATCGCGGTCCTCCTACAGGGTCCTGGTGACGGTCATGCCGGTCGCGCCGTTCTTTCCGTCGTTGTCGCAGCGGTAGTTCCCGCGAGTGCTGCTGGTCCGGAGCTGTCCGCCGAGCTCGGTCAGGCACGTGCCCAGGGCCTGCTGGCCGAAGGCGTTCGGGTGCAGGGCTTCCTGCTGGTCGCCCTGGGACCCGGTCTGGAACACGAGGTACGGAATCCAGCGGACCCACTCCGCGTCCTGCGAACCCAGCGGATTCGTCGAGGAGTTGGCGGAGGTCGCCTGGCGATCGTGTCTGCCGCACAGCTCATGTCCGGCGAAGGCGTCCTTCACGTCCAGGAAGTCGGCCTCCGCGTCGGAGGCGGAGCGGCGGAGCTTGGCCCGCAGCCCCGCCACGAGGGTGTTCCGGGCCCAGTCGGTGTCCGCGTCGTAGAAGGGGCAGCCGCCGGTGGTGTAGCGCCCCCACGTCTCCCCGTACCGGTAGTCGGAGCCCGTGGGGAGCGGGGCCGGGTAGGACTGCACCACCAGTTGGTAGTCCTTGTCCTCGTACCCGAGATCCCGCAGGCCCTGGCGGATGTCCTTCAGGGTCCGGGTGACGTTCTCCTCGACGCCGTCGAGCCGCTTGTCGATGTCGCTGTCGCTGTAGTCGTCGTGGCAGTAGCGGTACGTCAGATATTTCCGGGCGCAGTCCTCGACGATGTCCTTGAAGCCCAGGTCGTTGCCGCCGACGGACACGACGACCATCTTGACCCGGTACTCCCTGGCCTTGTCCTTGAGCTGCTCGATCTGCGGGCGCTCGCGCTTCTCCGCGTACTCGTGCGTGAACTCGTTCGTCGTGGCCCCGGAGCAGGCGAGGTTGAAGCGGCGCTCCCGGGGGACGCCGGGATAGTCGACGGAGGTGATCGGGGCGACGTCCGAGCGGTCGCAGCGGTTGCCGCCGTCGTACGAGGTGCTGCCGTAGACGCGGCGCGAGTCGTGACGGCAACGGTCCTCGCCGGTGCAGTCGAACGCGGCCCGGTCCGTACCCCACACCGTGCCGCCGTTCCCGGTGTCGGCGTTGCCCGCCCAGCGGCCGGCTTCGCCGGAGATATAGCTGTCGCCGAGGGAGACGATGGCCGGGGGGTGCGTGCAGCCCTCGTCGCCCGCGTCGGCGGAGGTACGGCAGCGGGCCCACGCCGCGGAGGCGGAGGCGGGGGCGGGGGCGATGGAGAGGGTGACCAGGGTGAGCGTCAGGAGAAGCAGCAAGGAGCACCGATGAATACCTTTGAGGCTGTACATCGACTCCTCCGGTGAACGCTCGCCCTGTCGAGAGCGACGCTAGGACGGGGCCGGGGGTGTCGCACCACGGGCTGGGCCGTCGGGTGGGCGGCCGTCCGGGGTGCGGCCGTCCGGGAGCCGGAGGCGCTCGCCCGCGCCCTGGACCCGCGTGGCACCATGAACGGCATGACGATCACCAACCGAAAGGTCCATGCCGCGTAGGCGGCCGGGACACGTCCGGGCCGGGCTTCCGCGCCGGCGCCGGGCATACGAGACGGGCATCGACGGCCTGTCACCTCAGGCGCTGTCCGAGATCGTCCGGCTCGAACGGACGCGGAACTATCTGCAGCCGGGGGACGTCGGCCGGGCCGTGCGGCGCTGGGAGGAGTTCGTCCGCCTTCCGGAACAGCGGCAGTGGCACGAGTTCGAGTGGGACGACACGCACTGGTACTGCTGCGGCGATCCGCTGGAGGGCCGCGTCCTCCTCGACGGTGTGCTGCGCGCCATGTCGCGTCGAGGCGCCCGCGAGCTGGGGCGGGTGGTCGGCGCGCTCGATGCTTTCTGCGCCCTGCCCGCCCTTATCGCACCCCGACCGCCACCTCGCTTACAGTGACGCGGATGAATTGGGTGCGACGATTGCCCGCGACGGCCGTGTACGTGGGGCTGCTGCTGGCCACAGCCGGGTGGATGTCCAGCCAGTCGGTGCGGGAACAGGCGCGCTTCGTGCGGCACAACAGCAGCAATGTGCATCACCTCGAGGTCGGGAAGTGGTGGACGCTGTTCACCAGCGGACTGGTGGTGGACGGCGTGCCCGTGCTGCTCGGCATCGCCGCCGTGGCCGGCGTGCTCGGGCTGGCGGAGTGGCGGTGGGGGACGCTGCGCGGATTCGGCGTCTTCCTCCTCGGTCACCTCGTGGCCACCCTCCTCACCGAGGGCGCCATGTGGCTGATGCACCTCGCCCACCTGCCGGGCGCCCTGTCCAGGGCGCGCGACGTCGGCATCAGCTACGGCCTGGTCGCCACCGCCTCCTGCCTGCTGGCCCTCGGCGGCCGCCGGGCCCGCCGGTACGGGCTGCCCGCCCTCACCGCCCTGCTCACCGTCGCGTGGATCATCGACCACGAACTGGCCGACGCCGGCCACCTGGTGGCCCTGGGCCTGGGCGTCCTCGGCTCCCGCACCGGCTGGCTGCGCCCGCTGCGACGCGGGGCGGCCCCGGCGACGACCGGCACCCGGCACCCTCCGGTGCCGAGCGGCCTGGGCACCCGGGCCGGGCAGAGGGCCTGAACGCAGCGGGCCTGACCCCGGACGTTCCCCCACGGGCGGGACTCAGCCGACCTTGTGGTCGCGGGTGGCGGCGAGCTCGCGTACCGCGTCGGCGACGGCCCGGAAGTCCTTGCGCAGGATCTTGGAGTGGTTGCTCGCGACCTTCGCACCGACCCGGATGTTCGGGTTGCGGACGAGCACCGGGTCGAGGTTGGCACGGATCTGTTCCATCAGCTTCGGGTCGCCGCCCAGGTTGCCGCCGGTGGCGAGCACGTACCGGGTCGGTACGGTCAGCCGGTCGAGGACCGGGTCGAGGGCGGCGGGCGCGCAGAGTTCGTTGACCTCGATGTTGATCTCAGCGTGTTGCGCGGCACTCATCCGCGCGGCCAGGCCGAGCGGGCGGGCGATCGGGAACAGCGGGCTCAGCCGGCGGAACAGCTTGCGGATCTGCGCCCGGGCGGCGTCGTCGAGCCACTCGTGCGGCAGGGCGCCGTCCACGGCCACCGCCCCCAGGGCACGGCCCGGGTTCCGGGCGGCCCAGTGCACGGCGAGCATGGCGCCGTAGGACCAGCCCACCAGGATCGGCCGGTCCACGCCCCTCGCGGCGAGGACGGCGTCGAGGTCGCGGACGCACGCCTCGAACGAGTAGTCCGTGGCACGCTTCGACCTGCCGCGGGCGCGCTCGTCGTAGGTGATGTGCCGGTAGCCGCCGCCGAGTTCGGTGATGACGCGCCGCCAGTGCGACTGGTCGGCGTAGGAGCCGTTGAGGTAGACCACGGGACGGCCGGGTCCGCCGGTGTCGGTCACGGCCAGCGCGGTGTCGTCGATCGGCACCATGCCGGTCCAGGCTGACTGCTTGATGGTCATGGTCTGCCTTCTTCCAAGGTCGGTCGGAGGTGGATCAGGAACGGTGGACGGTGACGTCGCCGGTGGACGGTGACGTCGCCGCGGAAGGCGCGCGTCTCAGAGGCTGCGGGCGGTGATGTCGCCGTAGGCGGTGGTCGCGTGGATGGTCAGGCCGGCGGCGGCACCGTCGGCGTTCTTGAGCGCGTTGTGGATCCGGCCGTAGGAGGTGCCGGCGTCCAGGGAGGCGGAGACGCCGCGGGCGGCGCCGACCGTCACGTCGCCGGCCTCGGTGCGCAGTTCGAGCGTGCCGTGCGTGGCCTGGGTGATGTGGATGTCGCCCTTCTGGGTGCTGATCCGGGCGGGGCCGCCCAGGCGGCCGACCGAGATGTCGCCGGCGAGGAGGGTGAGGCGGGCGCTCGCGGTCTCGTCGAGCTTGACCGAGCCGGCCGCGCCCTCGAAGGTGACGTCGCCGAGGCGTCCGACGCCCCGGAACTCGGCGCTGGCCGCCTCCGCCTCGACGTGGGAGCCGACGGGCAGTTGGACGGTGACCTCGACGGATCCGGAGGGGCCGAGGATCCGGTTCTTCGCCTGCGAGTCCTCGATCCGCAGGACGCCGTCGTCGTACGTGACCGTGGTCCGCTCCGCCGCCTTCACATCGCGGCCCTTGGAAGCGTCCGCGGGCAGGATCTCGACCGTGGTGTCGGCCCGGTGGGCGGCGATGAACCGGACGCGTCCCGCGGGGATGTCCAGGACGGCGAAGACCGGGGCGGGGGTGTCGAACTTCTGCATGGTGTTTTTTCCTTCGGCTCGTTGTTTCGGCTCTTCGTTTCGAACAAGGGAAAAGCTACGTTGCGTTCAGAACTTCTTCAATGAAGTCGTTGCACGGAATCACCATCAATGCAGGTCAGAGCCGGGAAATCGTTGCAACCGGTCTCTGGATTAACGCAACGATGACCACTCATTCGTTGCAATGAACTGAAAGCGAACGCTATGCTGGGGGCATCACGCGCCACGAGGGAGACCTAAGGAGACCGCGATGCCGGGAGGCAGGCTCACCCAGCAGGAGCGCCAGCAGATCGCGCTGGGACTGGCCGACGGCCTCGCCTACGCGGAGATCGCCAGGCGCCTCGACCGCCCCACCTCGACGGTCACACGCGAGGTGATGCGCAACGGCGGCCCCACCGCCTACCGCGCCGACCTGGCCCACCGCGCCACCGAACGCCGCGCCCACCGGCGCAGGCAGGCCGTGCCCCCGGGGGCGGAGGCGCCCCCGCAGGCCCACGGGCGCGACGCCGAGGCGGTGCGCGCGTACGAGGAGACGTTCACCACCGTCCTCATCGCCTCGGGCGTGCCCAAGATGATGGCCCGGGTGCTGGCCTGCCTCACCCTCACCGACACGGGCAGCCTCACCGCGTCCGAACTCGTCCGGCATCTCCAGGTCAGCCCGGCGTCCGTCTCCAAGGCGGTCGCGTTCCTGGAGAGCCAGGGCCTCGTCCGCCGGGAACGCGACGAACGCCGCCGCGAGCGCTACATCGTCGACGACGACGTCTGGTACCAGTCGATGATGGCCAGCGCCCGCGCCACCGCCCACATCGTCGAGACCGCACGCCAGGGCGTCGGCATCCTCGGCCCCGACACCCCGGCCGCCACCCGCCTGGAGAACATCGCCCGCTTCGTCGACTTCGTCGGCGAGAGCATCACCCGCGCCGCGGAACAGGCCCGCGAGGTCCTCTACGCGAAACCCGAAACGACCTCGGACGGCACTGTCTGAGTCATGTTCAGCGAACGATCTGCCCGGCTTAGGCGCCCGGACAGGTCCTGGCCGTGATGCCCCGGTCACCGAGCTGGTCGCGGCCGACGTCGCCGCCGTCAACCGCAGAAGGTAGCCGATGTTCACTGCCCCTGAGCCGGCGGTCAGGGCCCGCATGCTCTCCGCCCGCGGCAAGGCATGCGCCCTGTTGGGCCTGGCAGACGCCGCGGGCGGAGAGGTGTGGGGATACGCCGGCCGGACACTGTCCGGGGCCGTCACGGCCCCGGACCGCCCCGCGTGGCTGCGCTTGGTCAGCGAACCCGCCGACAAGGCGGGCGGGAAGCTGTGGGAGGGCCCCGAAGAGGCATCGAGGGCCGTGCCTCCTGCCGTGCCCCGGCCGCAGTTGCTCGGATGGTGCGACTGGTCGGCCGACGGCTGGGGTTACCGAGCCGAGCTCTACCAGCACGTCGCCACACCACCGGTGTGCCGCAGCCCGGTCCTCCACCATGGCGTGGACCTGCCGGATGTCTGGTGGCACGACCTCCACCAAGCCCTCGATCGCCTCGGGCTCGTCGGCACCGGTCGCCGAGCGGTGCGCGAGCAGTACATCCGCCGCCGCGTCCCGGAGTTCACCGGCGTCACCCCCGGCGAGATCACCTGGGCCACCGCACACGGTGACCTCCACCGGGCCAACCTCACCGGTCCACAGCTGACCCTCATGGACTGGGAGGGCTGGGGCACCGCCCCCCTCGGCTACGACGCCGCGAACCTGTACCTGCACTCCCTGCCCGTACCGGATCTTGCGGAGCGGGTCCGCGAAGAGTTCGCCCACCTCCTGGGCACCCCCGCCGGCCGCGTCGGTGAGCTGACCGCCTGCACCGAAATCCTTCAAGCAGCCGCCCGCGTACCGTTCTACGCCGACCTGGCCGACGCCGTCCGACAGCACGTCGACCGCTTGAGGCGGGCTTGAGGCGGGCCGCCGCGTCCGGCGGCTGACCTGACCCCGGACCCGCGCCTGCATGGACGCGGCTTCTGACCCCGGACCCGCGCCTGCATGGACGCGGCTTCCCTCGCACGGGTATTGCTTGAGTTCTCCCCTGCCGTGCCGATGAGCGATCCGGCCACGCCCGCCCCGGACGGCGAGGGCGACGAGGGCGAAGTAACCAGGCCCGGTACCCGGCTTGACCTGCACGGCGAATGTCCGGACCAGACCTCGGCAGATACCGGGCGGTGTCCGGGGAACCATGACTTCAGGCCAGGCGTCCACTCTCAGTAAAGGAGTGATCGCTGAAAGTGTAGGGGGTAGCGGTGGATCCGATTTCTGTGGGGCTGCTGGCGGCATTGGTCGGTGGCGTCGGCGGGGAGGCCGGGCGGCAGGCATGGGCCGGGCTCACGGCCTTGGTGCGGCGCCCGTTCCGGCGCGGTGACGACTCCGCGGGGCATGCACCGCAGGTGAGTTCGGGCGTGGACGAGCTGGCCCGTCTGGAGAGGGACCCGGCCGATCCGGCACATGCGCAGGCCCTCAGCACGGTGCTGGCGGTGCGGGCGGCACTGGACGCCGACTTCCGCAGTGGTCTGGAGGCCTGGCACGAGCAGGCGAAGCGGGCACACTCCGGCGGCGGTACGGTCCGCAACGAGGTCAGCGGCGGCAGCCAGCACGGGCCGGTGCTCATGGGCCAGAACTTCTCCAACCTGTCCTTCGGCTCTCCGTCCGCACCCGCTCCGCCGCCGACGGCCGGGCAGGACCCGGACCGCAGTGATCCCCGGGAGAGGAGCTGACCGCCATGCACCAACCGACCGACCCCGGCGGCACCTTCAACAAGATCAGCGGCGGGATCGTCATCGGCCCGGCCATTCTGGGCAAGCAGGTCAGCCTCACGCTTCCGCCGCAGATCCCCACCGCGCTGGCCGGGCTGCCGGAGGTCTCCCCGGTGTTCACCGGCCGCGTCGAACCGCTCAAGGACCTGCTCGACGGCCTGGCCCCCGGCCACGCGGACGGACAGCAGCCGGTGCTGGTGCAGTCGGTCGCAGGACTCGCCGGCATCGGCAAGACCGAGCTCGTGGCACAGGCCGCCGCCCGGGCACTGAAACAACCGGACTGGTTCCCCGGCGGGATGCTCTTCACCAACCTGTCCGGCTACGACCCCACCCGCCGCGTATCTCCCGAGATCGCGCTGGACGGCTGGCTGCGGGCGCTGGGCATTCCCGGCGAGTACATCCCCGAGGGGCTGACCAACCGGCAGGGCCTGTACCGCAGCGTGCTCGCCGAGTTCGCCCGGCAGGGACAACGCATCCTCGTCATCATCGACAACGCCTCCAGCTCCGAACAGGCCCGCCCCCTGCTGCCCACCGACGGCCTCAACGCCGCACTGGTCACCTCCCGCCACACCCTCGACCTCGGCGCCCGCCTCCTCGACCTCGGCATCCTCGACGACGAGGCCGCTTTCGCCCTCCTCGCCCAGGTCCTGCACCGCGCCCACGGCGACCGCGACACCCGCGTCGCCGACGATCCGCAGGCGGCCAAGGACATCGCAACCCGGCTGTGCGCCGGGCTCCCGCTGGCCCTGCGCATCGTCGCCGCGCTCCTCGCCGACGCCCCCACCCGCCCCCTCGCCGACATTGCCGAGGACCTGGAAGCCGAGCACGCCCGGCTGGACGAACTGAAGCGGGAGGAACGCGCCGTACGCGCCGCCTTCGACCTGTCCTACCAGTTCCTCGACCACGACCACGCCCGGCTGTTCCGGCTGCTGCCCCTCAACCCGGGCCCCGACATCTCCACCGAAGCCACAGCCCACCTCGCCGACACCGACCCCCGCGACGTCAAAAAACTCCTCCAGGACCTGGCCCGCGCCCACTTGGTGGAGCAGGGGAAGTCCTGGGGCCGCTGGGGCCTGCACGACCTGGTCCGCCTGTACGCCGACGAACAAGGCCGCACCCACGACACCCCCGACCAGCGCCACACGGCCCAGGCCCGCCTGTTCACCCACTACCGGACCAGCACGGCCGCCGCCAACACCCATCTGAACACCCTGCCCGGCACCCGGTCCCCCCGCTTCCAAGACCGCGACGAAGCCCTGCAATGGCTGGACGCCGAGCGCACCAGCCTGATCGCCACCGCGACCGCAGCCCCAGCCATCGGCCACCCGGACACCACCGCCCACCTCGCCTTCGCCCTCGCCCGGTACCTCGACTACCGCCGCCGTTTCGATGACTGGATCACCATCACCACCACCGCCCTGACCCTCTTCCGCAGCCTCGGCGACCGGCACGGCGAGGGCAATGCACTGGGCAACCTCGGTATCGCCCTGACCGAGGTGCGGCGGTTCGAGGAGGCAGTGACCACTCACACCCAGGCCGCCGCCGTCTTCCGTGAGCTCGGCGACCGGCATGGCGAGGGCCGGGCGCTGGGTAACCTCGGCAGCGTCCTGACCGAGGTGCGGCGGTTCGAGGAAGCCATCACCGCCCACACCCAGGCCGCCGCCGTCTTCCGTGAGCTCGATGACCGGCACAGCGAGGGCAAGGCACTGAACAACCTCGGCAGCGCACTGACCGAGGTGCGGCGGTACGAGGAAGCCATCACCGCCCACACCCAGGCCGCCGCCGTCTTCCGTGAGCTCGATGACCGGCACAGCGAAGCCACGGCACTGAACAACCTCGGCAGCGCACTGACCGAGGTGCGGCGGTACGAGGAAGCCATCACCGCCCACACCCAGGCCGCCGCCGTCTTCCGTGAGCT
>NZ_JBSFWT010000020.1:0-12910 GCF_053594975.1 Streptomyces sp. NPDC002537 | reverse complement strand
CTCGGCGACCGGCACAGCGAAGCCACGGCACTGAACAACCTCGGCAGCGCACTGCGCGAGGTGCGGCGGTTCGAGGAGGCAGTGACCGCGGTGAGCCAGGCAGTAGACATCTACCGTCAACTCACAGCGGACAGTTGTTCCGGCCACGATGCCGAGCTTGCCTGCTCGCTTCTGCTCTTGGCCTGCGCAGGAGTGGATGAGGACGAGGGGCGTGTCCTGCCCGGGACGCTGCCCGCGGCTCAGGAGGCAGTGGAGCTATTTGACCGACTGGCCACAGAGCACCCTGCCGAGTTCACTGACCTGCTCCGCGCTGCACTGAAGCTACTGGCGAATATTCTGGAACTGCTGGGGCGTATCGAGGAAGCAGAACAGGTACATCGTCGACTCGCGGACATGGACCCACCGGAGGAGTAATTCGCCGAGGAGTTGCCAACCAGTGCCGTGCAGGGGACAGCGGAGCGCTTCACGCAAACGGCCCTTCTGGGAGAAAGATCGGGAACGCGCCGCCGAACCGCCAGCCCCATGGCCGAGGCACGTCACCCGATCTCTCGGACACGCTCAAGCTCCGCGCCCCACCCCGTCGTATGCCGCCGCGTCCGCAGCATCACCCACAGCGCGGCCGCGCGGTCCGTGCTCCCCGCTCTGCCACGTGACGGGGTCACCGCCTCGGCGAGCCCGGGCGGGCGCAGCGCGCCGTACTCCGTGAACCGCACCACCCCACAACTCCCGCATTGTGCCTCACCTTTGCGCCGTGTCCACCTCGCGCGATGCGAGCACGGCACCGTTCGTGTGCTCACCGCCTCCCTCCCGGCAGCATGTGCACCACACACTCGTGCCGCCGCAGCGCCAGCAGTTCCCGCGCGGCCTTCAGCCTGTCGTCCCCGGCCTCGGCCTCCCGCCACGCGCGGTTCAACTCCGGGCATTCCGGGCAACCGTTCAGCGGCCTGATCGCCGTCGGCCACAGCCCGGCCTCGTCCCGCTCCTCGCGCGTCGCCAACCGCAGGGCGGAGAACGGCACTTCCCATTCGGCCCCACCGCCGGGGGTGCGTACGCGTACGCGCCCGCCCACACTGTCGATCACTTGCGCGATCCGCCCCTCGCGCGTGTCCACTACGAACGCGCCGTTCCTGTAGGTCATTGCCCTCACCCTCCCAGCCTGCACCGGCTCGCGGAGGCTCATCCTCACAGGAACCGAGTGTTGCGAGGAAATTTTTCCCGGTAAGTTGCCACGATCGAGTGAAGTCCCATACCTGTGCGATGAGTTAACGCCGGTAGAGTCCCGACAAAGGGAGGAGACGCCATGTCCGAGGCCACGACAACCGTGCTGCGCCGGAGGCTCGGATCGAGATTGAAGACGATAAGGGTCAGGTCCGGACTCAATCTCGCCGAAGCGGCCAAGCTGTTGGGGTTCTCCGGAGCCTCACCCCTGAGCAAGATCGAGAACGGCAAACAACGCCCCGACCTGGAAAAATTCTTGACTGCTTACCGAGTCGAGGACGAGGTGCACATCGCGGAGCTCAGGGGCATCGCGCAACTGATCAGCAGCAGCCGCCAGAGGGCTCTCTTCGCTCAGTTCAAGGATGTGATCCGCTCGAGGTTCGCCGATTTCCTGGAGCTGGAGGAAATCGCCGTCCGCACGGACGGCTATGCGGCCACCTTGGTTCCCGGTCTGCTGCAGACAGCGGCGTACGCCCACGGACTCATCCAGGGCAGCAACGTCTGGAGCACCCCTCACGAAGTGCGGGGCTTCATCGATCTGCGCATGAAACGCCAGGACGTTCTGGATCAGGCGGCGGACAGGAAGCCGCTCGCACTCCGGTACGTCCTCGACGAAGCCTGCCTGCGACGCGAAATCGGTGGGACCGATGTTCTCCGCGGGCAGATCGAGCACCTGCTCCTCATGTCAAAGCTGCCTCATATCGACCTTCGGGTTCTCCCTTTCGCGGCAGGCTCGCACACTGGCATGGACGGCAGCTACACGATTTTCCACCTCTCCGTGGGTGAACCTGTCGTCGCGGTGGAACCGCTCACGGACTCGCTCTACTTGGACGAGCACGTCCGCGTCACCCGGTACACCGTCGCATTCGACCGTCTGCTCACCCAGGCACTGGACCCGGACACCTCTCGCGACTTCCTCACCTATCTCGTCGGGGAGACACCATGAACCCGTTCAAGAAGAGCAGCTACAGCGGCAACATCGAGAACTGCGTCGAGGTCACCTACCCCGAGGCCCCCGGCCCGGTATCCATACGCGACTCCAAGAACCCCACCACCGGCCCCCAACTGCGCGTCACCCCCACCGCGTACCGTTCCTTCACCCGGGCCGTCAGAGACGGCGACCTCCGCTCTCGAACCAGGTGAGCACCTGCGGAAGCGCCGAACAGGACACCCCCCACCGTCGTCACGCGCAACGACACGCCCGTGGTCCGACGGTCACCATGGCCGAATTGTCAGCCACCATTCAGGCATCGCCGTAACGCTTGAAACCGGTCGTGTCGATATTCCACGGGCCGAAGGGCACCTGGTCGCCGAAGACATAAGGCGACACCGTCGCGTAGTGCGGGCCGTTGGAGCCGGGAGCCGGGTCCGCGTAGGTGTAGACGAGGCCCTTGCGGGGGTCGACGAGCAGGTACAGCGGAATGCCCATGGCCGGGTAGTCGGCCGCCTTCTCGACGTAGTCGTTGTCCGGGTTGGACTCGGACACCACTTCGACGACGGCGAGGAGGTCGGCAGGGTCGACCGTCGCCCCCGGCTCGTCGAGGACGTGGAGCGGGACGACCACCGCATCCGGGCGGCGCATCCGCCCGACCGCCGGGTGCTCCACTTCGGCACCGGACTGGGCGACGATCTCCTGGCCGGGGTGCGTGGATTCGAGCTGGGTGCCGAGTTGACGCACGATGCGGGTGGCGATGGCCTCATGGCGTTTGACCGGGCTCGTCATGACGACGACCCCCGCTGCCCCGATCTCAACTGCCCATGCGCCTGGCATGCGTTCCGCGATCGGCCAGAGCTCCTCGGCGATCTCCCGCATGCGCGCGTATGTCTGAGGGTCTACGGATTCGGTCACATCGCCTCCTGATCGCTCGATGCCCACCACGCCGGGCACCTCGACCGTACAAGGTCCGGCGCCCGGCGCCCCGTTACCGCTCCAGATACGCCGGAGCCGCCGGCACCCGCCGGTTGTCGCCCTCGTCCGGATGCAGGCCCAGCCTCGAGGAGATGTTCCCGATGTGCTTCGACACCGCCTTCTCCGTGATGAACCGCGCTTCCGCTCGCCGAAGGCATAAGGCGACACCGCCGCGTAGTGCGGGCCGTTGGAGCCGGGGTCGGGGTCGGGGTCGGCGCGCAGGTGCATCCGAAGTCGTCCCGCGGACAACGCCCTACGTATCCGCGGCATCATCCATCGCGACCCGCGACCCGCGACGACATCGCCGAGTCGCCGCGCGAAGCGACCTGGTCGGCCGGGCTTGCCGTGGCCGGTCCGGTGGGGCGGATGATGTCGCGGATGAGGGTGACGAGCTCCGGAAGGGCGGGGTGGCCGGGAGGGTCGGTGAAGGCGAGGAAGAGGGGGACGGGCGGGGCGTCGGTGAGGGTGCGGTAGGTGACCCCGGGGTGGGGGTGGATTCCGGCGGTGGCGGTCGTGGTGACACCGATGGCCCTGCCGGAGGCGATGGCGGCCAGCCAGTCGTCGGTGTTGCCGACTTCCAGTGTGGCGGTGGGACGAATGGCGAGGGGCCACAGGTCGGGGCCGGTGGTGCCGGAGACGGTGTTCAGCGCGAGCAACTGATCGGAGAGGTCGGCCAGGGCCAGCTCCTGCCGGCCGGCCAGGGGACTGCCGGTGGGTACGGCCGCGATCCGCGGCTCGTCCATCAGAGGCACGTTGCGCACACCGGGCAGGGCGGCGGGGCCGCGCATCAGCGCGGCGTCGACTCTTCCCCCGGCCAGGCCGGCGGTGCGGTCGTCGATGCGCAGGAGTTCCAGCGGGATGTCGGGGTGGGCCTGCCGCCAGCGGCGCAGCAGGGTGGTGGTGTGCTCGCCCAGAGCGGACCAGGCGTGTCCCAGGCGGAGGGGCCAGGTGCCCGGGCGGGCGGGGTCGAGGGCGGCGTCGACGGCGGCCAGCGCGACGGCGGCGCGGGCGCGGAAGGCGATGCCGGCGGTGGTGAGGTGCAGGTGGTGGGTGGAGCGGTCGACCAGTCGGATCCCGAGGTGGGTTTCGAGCTGGCGCAGCGTGCGGGAGAGGGCGGGCTGGCTGGTGTGGAGGCGGGCGGCGGCCCGGGTGATGTTCCCTTCCTCGGCGATGGCGAGGAAGGACCGCAGGTGCCGCAACTCCATGCTCATACCTGTCGAGCATAACCGCCGGTGAATTGGTATTTCACAGGCGAGAGGCGTGGTTCGTAGCGTCGAAGGCATGACTGGTGTGCGCTCGGCTTCCGCTTCCCCTGCCGGTTCCGTGTCCTTGGCCGGCCCCGCTGGACGGAGGCCGGGGCGCGGCGGGAGTACGGCCGGGATCGGCCTGGTGCTGGTCGGGATCTTCTCCCAGCAGTTCGGGGCCGCGGCCGCGACCTCGCTGTTCCCCCGGCTGGGCGCCGCGGGGGTGGTGTCGCTGCGGCTGGCCGTGTCGGCCGTGGTGCTGCTGGCGGTGTGCCGGCCCCGGGTACGCGGCTACCGGCGGGCGGACTGGGTGGTTGTCGCCGGGTTCGGGGCAGCCCTGGCCGGAATGAACATGCTCTTCTATCAGGCCATCGCCCGCATTCCACTGGGTGCCGCGGTGACCCTGGAGGTGCTGGGCCCCCTGGTGCTGTCCGTGGTGACCGTCCGGCGGGCCGGCAGCTGGCTGTGGGCCGCGCTCGCCCTGGGCGGTGTGGCGCTGCTGGGCCGCGGCGGGTTCCACGCTCTCAACGCGGCCGGGGTGGCCTTCGCCTTGGGCGCGGCGGCACTGTGGGCGGCCTACATCCTGTTGTCCGCCCGTACCGGCGGGCGCTTCCCCAAGGTGGACGGCCTGGCCCTGGCCATGACGGTCGGCGCCCTGCTCAGCCTCCCGCCGGGCATCGTCGGCGCGGGAAGCGGCCTGCTCGAACCTGCCGCCCTGGGCCTGGGCGTGGTGGTCGCGCTGCTGTCGTCCGTCTTGCCCTACACAGCTGAAATGCTGTCCCTGCGCCGCTTGGCGCCCGGTGCGTTCGCGGTGCTGATGAGCCTGGCCCCCGCAGTCGCCGCCTTGGCGGGATTCCTCGTCCTGGACCAAAAACTGACGTCGGCCGAAGCACTGGCCATCGTCATGGTCGTAACGGCCAGCGCCGGAGCCGTGCGTGCCTCGACAGCGTCCACCGTGCGGGATCGCCGGGCCGCCGGGTGACAGCCGCGCCGACCGTGAAGGCGGCTTCAGAAAAGCTGCCCCTGCCCCTTCATGTCCGGTTCCTCCGGGTCGAAGAGGCGCGGTTCCGTGGACAGGAGAGGGGCCGAGCGGCGGGAGCCGGGGCAGGAGATGAGGTCGTACGACGCACGGCGGCCCGGGGGGTCGTGGCGGGCGAAGCGGCCGCCGACCACGGCGATCTCTCGGGAGCAGACGGGGCAGGTGCGGCGTGGAGACGACATCCCGCCATTTTCCCCCACCCGGCGGGCGCGGGTTCCCGGTCCGGTCAGAACGCGTCCGCCGGGACGTACGTCCCCCACACCTCCCGCAGCGCGCCGCACACCTCGCCCACCGTCGCCCGCGCCCGGAGGGCGTCCTTCATCGGGGGGAGGATGTTGTCCGTGCCGCCCCCGGCGGTCTTCCGCAGCCGGGACAGGGCCGCGTCCACCGCGCGGCCGTCACGCTCGGCGCGGAGCCGGGCCAGGCGCCGTACCTGCTGCTCCTCGATGGCGGGGTCGACGCGCAGCGGCTCGTACGGCTCCTCCTCGTCCAGGCGGTAGCGGTTGACGCCGACGACGACGCGTTCGCCGCTGTCGGTCTCCTGGGCGATCCGGTACGCGCTGCGCTCGATCTCACCCTTCTGGAAGCCGTGTTCGATGGCGGCGACGGCACCGCCGAGGTCCTCGATCCGGGTCATCAGGGCGAGGGCGGCCGTCTCGACGTCGTCGGTGAGCGACTCGACGGCGTACGAGCCGGCGAACGGGTCGACGGTGGCCGTCACGTCCGTCTCGTGGGCGAGGACCTGCTGGGTGCGCAGGGCCAGCCGGGCTGACTTGTCGGTGGGCAGGGCGATCGCCTCGTCGAAGGCGTTGGTGTGCAGCGACTGGGTGCCGCCCAGCACCGCCGCCAGGCCCTGGACGGCGACCCGCACCAGGTTCAGTTCCGGCTGCTGGGCGGTCAGCTGGACGCCCGCGGTCTGGGTGTGGAAGCGCAGCATCTGCGACCGGGGGTCGCGGGCGCCGAACTCCTCCCGCATCACCCGCGCCCAGATCCGCCGCGCCGCCCGGAACTTCGCGACCTCCTCCAGGAGCGTGGTCCGGGCGACGAAGAAGAACGACAGCCGCGGCGCGAAGTCGTCCACGGCCATCCCGGCGGCGACGGCGGTACGGACGTACTCGATGCCGTTGGCGAGAGTGAAGGCGATCTCCTGCACGGGCGTGGCACCCGCCTCCGCCATGTGGTAGCCGGAGATCGAGATCGTGTTCCACCGGGGCATCGCCGCACGGCAGTAGCGGAAGGTGTCCGCGACCAGCCGCAGCGACGGCTGCGGCGGGAAGATGTACGTGCCGCGGGCGATGTACTCCTTGAGGATGTCGTTCTGCACCGTGCCGGTGAGCCGGTCCGCCGGTACGCCCTGTTCCTCGGCGACGAGCTCGTACAGCAGCAGGAGCGGCGCGGCGGGGGCGTTGATGGTCATCGACGTGGAGACCCTGTCGAGCGGGATGCCGTCGAACAGCACCCGCATGTCCTCGACCGAGTCGATCGCGACGCCGACCTTGCCGACCTCGCCGCTCGCGAGGGGCGTGTCCGAGTCGTGGCCCATCTGGGTCGGCAGGTCGAAGGCGACGGACAGGCCCATGGTGCCGTGCGCGATGAGCTGCCGGTAGCGGGCGTTGGACTCGGCGGCGGTGCCGAACCCGGCGTACTGCCGCATGGTCCAGGGACGGCCGGTGTACATCGTCGGGTACACGCCGCGGGTGTACGGGTACGCGCCGGGGGCGCCGAGCCGTTCTGCGGGGTCCCAGTCGGCGAGGGCTCCGGGGCCGTAGACCGGCTCCACGGCCAGTCCGGACTCGGTCGTCCGTGGGCTGCTGCTGTCCGGCTCGCGCGCCATGGGTCCCGCCTCCCGCTGCTGCTCGCTGCGTCCTGTTCACCAGGATGCTCCGCCGGAGCGTGCGCAGGCCGCAACGGCACGGGCGGGCGGCGGGGCCATGGGACGGTGATGAGCTGGCATGGGGGGCGCGGGCAGAGCCGGGGGAAGAGCCCCGCCCGCGCCGGTGCGCCGAGCCGACGGTATGGGGGGAACTCCGGCTCGAACGCGGCCGATGACCAGTCGGCACTTCTTTCAGCGCCACCGGCTCGGAAAACGTCACACCAGGGGTGTGACCCCGTCCGTGAGGAGCAGCCGCGTACCGGCGGCGGCGTGCGGCAGGAGCCCCGACGAGCGACTGCCGCCGCCCTTGTCGCCTTTCCCGTCTTTGCCGTCCTTGCCGTCCTTGCCGTCGTCGTTCCCCAGGAGGCGCTCGCAGCGCGCGCGGAGGTCGGCGGCGCCCGCCGAACCCACGAGGCGTTCCAGGTCGAGGAGTTCGCGCTCGTCCACGCCGGCGCCGCGGCGCTGCTGTGCGGCGAGGAAGTCACGGCACAGCCGGGCCGCCCACGCGCCGCCGCGCTGCTTGTCGGTGTCCTCGTCGTCGTCGCGGTGGGTGCCGGTGCCGGTGTCGCGGCGGGGGGTCGCGGAGGGGCCGCCCGCGGGCCGGTCCTCCTTGCCGCCGGGTCCGGTGGCCGGCCCGCCGCCGGGCGAGGGCGTACCGGACGCGTACGGGCCGCCGCCCGCGCGGGGGCCGCCGCTCCGGCCGGGCGAGGGCGAGGCTCCCGGAGTGCCGGGGGTGTGCAGGGGCGTCTCCAGGCCCGTGTCGTCGAGCGCGGAGACGCTGGCGCTGGTCTCGGGTTCGCCGGTGGTGCGCCCGAACGGCGCCGACAGCACGCCCGTTCCGGCGGCGACGGCGACCCCGCCCAGCGCGCACCCGGCGACCGTCATCGCCACGGCGACCTTGACGGGCCGCCAGCGGCCGAAGAATCCACGGGCCTTCCCGGCGACCCCGATCCGCACGGAGGGCCCGTCGGATGTGACGCGCGTAGCGGATCTCGCCGCAGGGGCGTACGCGTCGGCGGCCCCGGCCGCCGTGGACTCACGGCCGGATGCGCGGCCGCCCGCGCGGACAGCGTCCGGACCGGCTTCCGAGGCCAGGGCCGCGCCGACGGGCTCGGCACCGGTTCGCGCGGCCACCGCGTACGACTCGGCACCGGCCGGGGCGAACGCGCGGAAGGCCGCCAGTGCCGCTTCCTCGCC
Organism: Streptomyces sp. NPDC002537; assembly: GCF_053594975.1. Taxonomy (NCBI): domain Bacteria; kingdom Bacillati; phylum Actinomycetota; class Actinomycetes; order Kitasatosporales; family Streptomycetaceae; genus Streptomyces; species Streptomyces sp. NPDC002537. The sequence goes on along the minus strand of NZ_JBSFWT010000020.1, from coordinate 4,430 downwards.
CGGCAGGGCGCGCTGTTCCGCGGGGGCCGGGGCCAGGGTGCGCAGCAGGGCCGCCAGTTCCGCCGCCTCCGGCGGCGGCGTGGGCGAGGTGCCGCCCAGCAGCCGCTCCACGGCGTCGTCATCCAGCCAGTCGTACCGGTGGTCGTCCGCCATCACATGTCCTTCTGCGTCCGCGTACGCAATTGCGTCACACCGGCGGAAGCGTTCGCTCCGGTGTGTGACGGGTGTGCCTGTCGCTGCCCGGGGAGGGCCTCGGGGGCAGCAGGGGCCGCGGGGGCCGCCACCAGTTCGGCCAGGCGGCGCAGCCCCCGGTGGGCGGCGGTGCGGACCGCGCCGGGCCGCTTGCCGAGCACCCCGGCGGCGCTCTTCGCGTCGAGGCCGACGACCACCCGCAGGACGACGGCCTCCGCCTGGTCCTGCGGGAGCTGGGCTATGAGCGCGAAGGCGTGGTCGGTGCCGAGGGACTCCAGGGCCTCCCCCGCGGTGTCCGCGTCGGCGGCGCGGCCCGCGAGCTCGCTCTCGTCGCCGCCGATGGCCGGGCGCCTGCCGCGCATCCGTATGTGGTCGAGGGCGCGGTTGCGGGCGATCCGCGCCGCCCAGCCGCGGAACCGGTCCGCGTCGCCGGTGAACCGCGCCAGGTCGCGGGCTATCTGGAGCCACGTCTCGGAGGCCACGTCCTCCGCCTCCGTGTCGCCGACGAGCGTGCGCAGATAGCCGAGCAGGCGGGGGTGCACGGCGCGGTAGACGGTACGGAAGGCCGCCTCGTCCCCGCCCTGCGCCGCGCGCACCGCCGCGGTCAGCTCAGTGTCGTCCCCCTGCACACCCTCATCCTGCCCCACTGGGAGTTTCCGCGGTTCAGTAGCCGGCCGGGCCGTTGCCGTAAGGATTCTGCGGCGGGCCGCCCCAGCCCGGCGCCCCGTACGGTGCCCCGCCCGTCGGACCGGCGGGACCCATCGGACCCATCTGGCCCATGGGTCCCATCGGGTTCATGGGTCCCATCGGGTTCATGGGTCCCATCGGGTTCATCGGTGCGGGGCCCGCGAGGGCACGCTGCTCCTGGAGCCGGGAGAGCTGCCGTACGACGAGGATCGCGAGGATGCCCGCGGCGATGGTCAGCAGCGCGGAGAAGGCCGCCAGGTTGACGGCGGTCTTCAGGGCGTTGACGTCGTCCTCCCAGGTGGAGCCGTCGTAGCCCTTCGCCCGGATGCGGCCGCTGGCGGCGGCGGTCATCGCGGACGCGACGGTGTTGACGGCCGCGGAGCCGATCCACAGCGTCCACCAGGCGTTGAGCAGCCCCTTGGGCGCGCTCTGCGGGCCCGCCGGGGCGCTGGCCCGGTAGATGTCGTTGGCGATCTGCTTGGGGAACCAGAAGTTGACGACGGGGGTGTACCAGGCGCCCGCCGCCCAGCCGGTGCCGAAGCGGTGCGTGCCCGGCGCGAAGAGCTCCGCGTTGAGCCGCGCGCGCCGGAACCAGACGGCCCACAGCGCGGACGTCACGGCGAGCAGCAGGAAGTACAGCACCTGTGCCACGGCGACGAACGCGTCCGCGCTGTCGGCGTCGTCCACCGTGGCGGAGGTGACGCCGCCGTCGAGGACGGACTGGAGCGCCGAGCGCTGTTCGGTGCGCGCCACGAGGAGGAACAGCAGGCTCGCCGTGGTCACCGACAGCATCACGGTCAGCGCGATCCGCAGCCCGCGCCGCAGGTCCACCGCGCCGACGGGCGGCACGGCGTACGGGTAGGCCGGGGGCGCGGCGGCCGGCGGGGCGAGCTGCTGCTGGTACACGCCGCAGGCGGCACAGCGGCCGTCCGGGCCCACGGCGGTGGCGCGGCATCGACCGCACGGATACATCTTGTTCAGTCCCCCTGGAATGTGGTGAAGAGGTGCGCACCTCGGGCGCGGACCCGCACGTTACGGGCCGGGAGGCGGCCCCGTCCAGAAACGGTGACCGCCGTCGCGGTATGACAGTGTGACGGATTCGCGAGGCGCGGCGCTGTACTGGGTGCGGGCCCCACCAGGGTTCGCAGCGGACGACGGTCGGGGCCTCTCCTGTGGGGGGTGGCGGCCCCGGCCGTCCTCCGTCCTCTTGAGTCCCCCGGGCCCCCCGAATCCCTTCCGGCCTACGCGGCGTCGGGGGCCGTCGCGTCCTTGACCGCGATCGTCAGGTCGTTCGTGACCGTGAAGTACGGACGCATCCGCACCGCGTCGACCGCCGCCGCCGGGAACGTGTCGACGCCCTTGCGGTCGGCGAGGTCACCGGCGATGCGGCCGACCCGGACGAGGCCCTCGCCCGCGGCCGGGCGCAGCCACAGGTCCCAGAGGTCCTGCTCCTCGCCGATCCGCTTCGCCATCGGCGCGTAGGGCAGGCAGCCGGTGCCCTTGTCGAGGGGCGCCCGGACGTCGCCCGCCGCGCCGTCGCCGTGCCGGAGGCGGGCGACGAGCTCGGCGCCGTCGCCGAGTGCCACGCCGTACGGGGCGAGGGTGACGGTGAGTCCGTCCTCGCCGACGTGCACCTCGGTGGCCTCGGCGTGCCGGTCGCGCAGCCAGGTGCGGACGGCGAGGAAGCCGTCGCTCGTCCCGTACGGCACCCAGGCCGCGACCCCGGCGGCGCCGACGGTCAACGGCAGGCCGAGCAGGGCCTTCTGCTCGACGAGCGCGGCGGCCAGGCGGCGCCGCGACGTGTCGCCGGACCGCTCTACATAGGTGTCCCAGCGCCCCTCGGACAGGGTGTGCGCGGCGCGCTCGATCCGGGCCGTGCCGTCGGCGGCCAGCGGGACGCGGACGGCCTCCTTGCCCTTGCTGCCGCGGTGGCGGAGCAGGACGTGGGTGTCGGCGGGGGTGAGCTGCTCCGGGCGCAGCCGTACGGTCAGGGAGCCGTCCGCGGCGACGGCGCAGTGGGCGTCGGGGTGCGGCACGTCGGCCCGCGGCGCGGGGGCCGCGGCCGCCGGCTTGGTACGGCCGCCGCCGAACAGGCCGCGCAGGAAGCCGCCCTTCTTCCCGGGGGCGGGCGCGGCGGCCGTGGAGCCGGGGCGCAGCTCCTCGAAGAGCTCCTCGTAGCGCTGGGCGATGCGGGACGGCTCGTAGCGGCGGGCGGTCTCGCGGGCCGCTGCGCCCAGGCGGCCGCGGAGGGCGGCGTCGCCGGTGAGCTTCAGGAGGGCGTCGGCGTAGGCGTCGACGGCGTCGGAGTCGTCGAGGGGGACGAGGACGCCGTCCGTGCCGTCGGTGAGGATCTCGCGCGGGCCGTACGGGCAGTCGGTCGCGATGACCGGCAGGCCCGCGTGCATGGCCTCGACGATGGTCATGCCGAAGGACTCGGCGTCGGAGGCCACGGCGGCGACGGCGCCCTTGGACCACTCGGTCTCGATGGGCGAGCGGGCGCCCATGAGCGTGACGCGCTCGTACAGCCCGAGCTCCTCGATCTGCTTGCGCAACTTGGCCTTGGCGGGACCGCGGCCGTAGATCCGCAGGTTCCAGTCGGGGCGCTCCGCGGCCACCTTGGCGAAGGCGGCGACGAGGCGGTCGTAGCGCTTGACGGCGACGAGGCGGCCCGCGGAGACGATGGTCCGCGACGTGCCGTCGGAGGGCTCGGCGACGGGCGCCGGGACGGCGTTGGGGATGGACAGGATGCGCGCGCGGGCGTCGGGAAGGGCCTCCCGGTAGTGCCCCGCGTCCGCCTCGGAGACGGTGGCGAAGGCGTCGAGCGCGGCGATCGCCGGGTCCATCACAGCGTGCAGCTCGGGGACGTGCGCCTCGTGGGTGAGGTGCTCCTGCCCGAGGCGCAGGTAGCGGTCGCTGCCGTACTTCGCGAGGTAGCCGATGAGCTTGGGGCGGGTGGCGATGACGACGTCCGCGTCGGTGGCGGCGAGGTGGTCGGCGACGCGCTGGTCGGTGAGGGCGGTCGCGGCCATCCGGCCGTTGTCGATGCGCTCGTCACGGAAGACCGCGCTCGGCTGCCGGTTGAGCGGGGCCTCGAACTCGTCGGTCTCGGTGCCCTCGCGGAGGTCGACGAGGGGGGTGAGGCGCACCCGGGGGTCGATGGTCAGCTCGGGGGTGTCCACGGGCCGGTTGACGCTGACGATCCGCACGTCGTGTTTGTCGGCGAGGGCGGCGGCGAGGTTGACGGTGGAGCGGATGGTGCCGCCGATGCCGTACGCGTTGTGAAGCAGGAATTCGATCTTCATCGGGCCCTCGTTCGGTGCGCGGCGCGCGACGGGGCGCGCGGGTTCACCAACGGAGGCTATGCGTTTATCACTGCGTGGCTCCAGTCGTGACCACGCGGCTGCGCCTGCGGCGGGCTTGTTCCCCAGCCCCGCCCCTTCCCGAAACCGGGGGAGACCCCCGGACCCCCAACCACGCTCCGCGCGGTGTCCTCAAACGCCGGACGGGCTGAATGTGCTGGCTACGGTCCGCACAATTCAGCCCGTCCGGCG